>NZ_JACSLS010000008.1:0-110839 GCF_018618235.1 Exiguobacterium sp. s26
ATATAGCTCTTTAAAAATGACGAAGCTTGCGCTTCATTCAAAAATTGTAAAACTTTTTTTGCCTCATCGTTCAGTTTTCAAAGTTCGTCTGCCGCTCTTGGCGACTTCATTAATTTATCACGTCGTCTATCTCCGCGTCAACAACTTTTTTCACAAATTGTTTTACTGAAATAATCTTTTGCTGTGACAACGTTTATAACTATAATCTCTATTTACCACTTCGTCAATAGAAATATTACAAAAAAATAAAAAAGGTTGAGCCCCGTCATGAGGCCCAACGCTTCAATCTTTCGCTAGCGGCACATAGCCCGTCCGCTCCACCAATGTCTGCCCTTCTTCAGATGTCATCCAATCTAAAAACGGCTTATGCGTTTCATAGTTCTCTTCTGTCGTGATGGCATAAAATTCAGAAGTGATCGGATACGTCCCGTCAGCGATGGTTTCGACCGTTGGAGCGATTCCATTCACTTGAAGTAATTTAATGTCGTGATCTTCGACCATCTCGGTCGCATAGAAGCGGAAAGAGAACCCAATCGCATTTTTATGATTTGTGTATGCGGCCGTCTGTTCGATAATACCGCCCATACCTTCCGGGACATCTTCAACGGGTGCAGCCATTAATTTACGATCACCCATCACCCGCTGCAAGGCCGTCTGGCTCCCGCTTCCTTCTGGACGTTGGAAGGCTCGAATCGGATCATTCTCGCCTCCGACCTCACTCCAATTATCGATGTCTCCGGCATACACTTGTTGAATCTCGTCTAATTTAAGCGAGTCAACTAGATTGTCTTCATGTACAAAGAAGACAAACGCTTCGCGCCCGATTGGTGTCATGTTGAACTCCACACCAGCCTTCTTAGCCGCGGCCACTTGAAGATCTGATGGTCCGGCGACAAAGATGATGTCCGTCTTCCCTTGAATCAACCGATCGTACGCTTCTCCCGTCGTCGTCGAGACGACAGGACTCTCCTCCGTACTATACGGATTATATTCGCCAGAAGGATAAACCGCTTCGACAAAAGACGCATACAGTGGATAGAGTGCCGTAGCACCATCGAGGCGTGGGAGATTTGAATCGATTTTAAACGAAGATGGCGCATCGAGCTTAGCTAAATCGGATTCCTCTTTAAACGGTTGATAGTCAAACAACTCAACACCGCGTTCTTCAATCCGCAAACCTTCTGTATACACGTAGTACCCTTTCACTGAACCGAAGAACACGACTCCAATCACGGTTCCAATCAATCCGACTCGTTTGAGTTGCCCCTTCGTTAACGACGAGAAGTCATATAGCGCCATAATGAGAATTAATAAAGCGGCAACGTACCAAATTGTCCAAAGGATCGGGCGTCCTCCTGCAATCGGATTGCCCATCGTAAAGAGTGCTGTAAAGACCGATATGACTGCGGTCACAAGCACAATCAACACACTACCGAATATAAACTTGACGATTTTCATCTGATTCGACTACTCCATTCGCTTCTATATAGTTAGGCGATCTCATAGGCGATGGCTTCCACCCCAACACCTTTTGTCGGTCGCGCGACCGAACGGACGTATCCTTTGCGGACAAGGAACCCGACGATGCTACCTAGGTCGACTTTCAATGCTTGCAAGTTCGGGTGTTCCATTAATTCCGAGAACGGCCACGGTTCGTCGCGTTGTTGCATCGTTTGCAGTAGCAGAAGCGTGCCCGGCAACACTTTTGATTGAATCAAATGTTCCATTCCGATAATCACCAAGTGAATCCGTTGTTCAAGCGACTCTTGTCCGCTCACGAGTTCCTCGTGGAGTTTATATATTTCTAAATCGAGTGTGCGTACTTGTTTCCATAATACGATTTCAGGATGAATCCCGGCCTCTAAGACCGATAATCTGGCCAAATGAGTCAAGGCATGATGAATTTGGGTGAAGGCGTCTTGGTGTTCCTCTTGCAAAAATAAGCTTCGGCCGTCTTCAAAGCGTCGCAGCAATTTCGCAAAAGCAAGCGATAGTTGCAGACGTTGCTCATCGTTTGAGAAATTACGAAGACGTTGTCGCAAGTCTAATAAAAACGTATTTCGTTCAAACAACACCATTCCATCTTCAATCCAGTGGATGGCCCGGCGATTCTCGTTCATCAAAATCCAGCGGTCCATCATCGAATCACTCACCAAATGGAGAATGATTTTTTCTTGTCCGACCTGATAGTGTTTCACTGTCCAGAACGGTTCTTCTTTGGCTTCAATCACAATCAACAACCGGTCCGATTGGTCGGTCAACGGATCGCGTGGTCGTTTCTTCTTCACTTCGATGATGCCAAGCGTCGTCTTCAAGGCTGCATATTCCGAATAGATCGTGCGTGTGGCATACTCCATAGTCACCTTGATACCTTCTTTCTATATGATGAACTTCAAACGTCCACCCAATAATCTGATACGAAAATGATTCGCCTTCTTTTAAAATTCTCCTGCCAGCGATTGTATGAACTTCTCACGATCGAGCAGATGAGCTATAGTAAAGACAGACATGGAGGGATTACGAAATGAAAAAACGGGGGAATAAAATCAACCGCGCTCGAAACCTTGCGTTGTTGCTCGTCTTTGCGGGAATCGGGGTCATGTATCTCGGCCTGTTGGCGAAAAGCATCACATGGCTGATGATTATTTTCATGTTGCTCGGCTTCGTGATGGTGTTATCGAGTTCAGCGCTCTACTTTATTATTGGGATGGCATCCACGAAAGCCATCGTCGTCACTTGCCCGAATTGTGAGAAACAGACAAAGATGCTCGGTCGGGTCGACTTATGTATGCATTGCGACGAACCGCTCACGATCGACCAATCGCTCGAAGGTAAAGAGTTCGACGAAAAATATAACAAACGCCAATCACATTCACACGAATAAAAAAACATCCTCAGGCAGAGGATGTTTTTTTAATGTTTATGCGCTTGTTCAGCTTGGCACGCCGGGCATGTCCCGTATACTTCGAGACGATGGCGGTCGACTTTGAACCCAGTCAATTGAGATGCGACCGATTCGATTTCATCGAGGACCGGGTAGTTGAAGTCAACGACTTTCCCACACGCATCACAGATGATGTGGTAGTGACGCGACGTCACGAAATCAAACCGGCTCGATGCGTCTCCGTAATTCATCTCTTGGACGAGACCGACTTCTTTAAAGACGCGCAAGTTGTTATAGACGGTAGCGACACTCATGTTCGGAAATCTCGCCGAAAGTGCCTTATAAATGTCATCCGCTGTCGGGTGACTGTGCTCCGTGACGAGGTACTCCAAAATGGCCTGGCGCTGAGGCGTCATTCTGACTCCATGTTCTCGGAGCGACTGAACAGCATGGTCAAGCATTTCGCTTCCCACGTCAATCCCTCATTTCTTCTATAGAATTCATTCGAAGTGTTAGTAGTAATTAACCTATTTCTTACATAGTAATCTTTATAAATAGTGTACTGATTTCTGGAACGGTCGTCAAACGTTGAGCTTAAGCGGTTGACGGCTGTGATACAATAAGTGCGAATTTGTAAAAGGAGGCAATACATATGGCAACATCATCTACACGCAACAATTCAGACGTTTTGTATACCGACGCCTTGACGCATATCGTCGGCGGGGTCAACAGCCCTTCCCGCTCATTCAAGGCAGTCGGCGGAGGTGCACCCGTCTATATGGAACGAGGAGACGGCGCCTATTTTTATGACGTCGACGGCAATCGTTATATCGACTATTTGGCGGCGTACGGTCCGATTATCACGGGCCACGCCCATCCGCATATCCATAAAGCGTTAATCGCGGCTTCGTCTAAAGGACTCCTTTACGGGACACCGCATGCGCTTGAAGTCGAGTTCGCGAAAAAACTAAAGGCGGCCATCCCGTCAATGGATAAGGTCCGTTTCACCAACTCGGGGACCGAGGCGGTCATGACGACCGTACGTGTCGCCCGTGCTTACACGGGACGCGAACTCGTCGTCAAATTCAGCGGTTGCTATCATGGCCACTCGGACTTGATGCTCATCGCAGCAGGCAGCGGACCGGCCACGCTCGGCTCACCAGACTCGGCCGGCGTCACACGGGCCACGGCGAAAGAAGTCATCACCGTGCCGTTCAATGACGTCGAGGCGTTCCGAGACATGATGCGCGAATGGGGCAGTCAAATCGCCTGTGTCCTCGTCGAACCGATTGTCGGAAACTTCGGCATCGTCGAGCCGAAACCTGGATTCCTCCAGGCCATCAACGACATCACCCATGAACATGGCGCCCTCGTTATTTACGACGAAGTGATCACGGCGTTCCGCTTCACATACGGCAGTGCCCAGCAAGTATATGGCATCGAGCCGGATATGACCGCCCTAGGGAAAATCATCGGCGGAGGCTTGCCGATTGGTGCCTATGGAGGTAAAGCTGAAATTATGGAGACGGTCGCTCCGCTCGGTCCAGCTTATCAGGCCGGAACGATGGCCGGTAACCCGGCATCGATGGCAACAGGGATTGCTTGCCTCGAAGTACTCGAGCAACCGGGTGTGTATGAAAAGCTTGACGCGCTCGGTGCCCAGCTCGAGGCCGGGATTCGTGAAGCCGCTAAAACACACGGCGTGACCATCACATTGAACCGTCTAAAAGGCGCACTTACGGTGTACTTCACGGACGAGGTCGTGACCGACTATGAGGGAGCCGAGAAGTCGGACGGTGAAGTGTTCGGACGCTTCTTCAAATTGATGCTCGAGAATGGTGTCAATTTGGCCCCTTCTAAGTATGAGGCTTGGTTCTTGACGACTGAGCATAGCGAGGCAGATATCGAAGAGACGATTGTTGCGGTGAACCGCGCCTTCGCCCAACTATAAGTAAAAGGAGATGCCGCGGCATCTCCTTTTTGATTACACCGAAGGTCGGATCCACAACTGATCGTAGCGTGGATGTCCGAATATATCGACCGGCACGTCGCCTAGAAAACTCGGGAAGCTCCGCTCCCGCTCGACATGGTATAGCGGAATGACGAGCGCCGCCTCCGTCAGATAGCGTTCCACCTCCCGATGGAGCATCGGCCAAGCGCTCATATCGGTTTGACGGTAGCGGTCCATCATCGTTCGGAGGTCCGTTTCATGTGCGACGAGCTTGCCGACGAGCGACAGTTCACTCGTCAAAAAGGCGAGAAACGCCAAATCCAAGTCTTCGCTCATCATCTCCCCGCATAAAATCAAATCGGCTCGGCGAAGTGTCTCCTCTTGCAGTAAACAACTGAGCGCATACGTCTCCGTCTCGACGGTGAAACCGGCAGCCCGCAACTGTGATGCGACAAGCGCCGCGTCTTCCGTCGCCACGTCGAACGGCAAGTGTAATAGTCGGAGCGGACACTTAGAACTCTCGCTTGGCTCGGCCAGTGGAATCGGGCGACTCGTTTCCGGGAAGAAGCCGTGGGCCACTTGATGACGTTCTCCCCCCAAATCGACGACCGCTTGTTTATCGATCGCCCGTTGAATCGCTCGTCGCGTCGCCATATCTTCTTTCAGCCAGGAGTGCTGTAAGTTGAACATGAGATAACGAGCCCCGGCCTCGGCAATCCATTTCACGACGCTATGATCGTCCCGGGCGCTCCATTTGGCGTGATCTGCTTCCGAGAACGTGACAAACTCAACCACGTCCAATGACGGACGCGGGCGCAACCCCCGCTCGAACGCCCGTAAACGCACGACGTCGTCGGATTGTTTCTCCAATTTGAAAGGCCCCGTCCCAACAATCCCTTCTGCTCCTTCATACGTAATGGATGCCGGTGTTTGAGCAAGCAAGCGCTCGATGTAGGCCCGATGTGCTTTCGTATAGAGGTCGACCACATACGGTGCGGGCGAGTCGACCCGATCAATCGGTGCGAACAACCAAACTTGTTTGCCGCGAGCCAAGAGTCGGCTCAATGAGTAGACGACGTCTTTGCCCGTTAACGTCATCCCGTTGTGGAAAGTGATCCCTTTACGGATGTAACAGCGAAATCCAAATAGCGTCTCCTCCATATGATGGGCCAGCGACGGTTGAACCGTGGTCCCGTCCCATTCGAACAGGCGGTCGAAGACGTGACGCGATAACGACGCCTCCATCGCGATGTGGATATCAAGCGGATCAAGTGACTCGAGTGTCCGCGTCCTCGGGAAAATAAAACGGTCTTCTTCCGTCTGTTCGAAACCAAATCGGTTCCAAATCCGCGCTTGGATCAGTTCCCGTAATGCGGGTGGCCAATCCCACTCCAACCATTTGGCCGCCTGCGCCATCGTAGCCTCAGAAAATGAGGTTACGACCCACGCCTGAAGCGTCTCGTCAAAGTCCGACTGAAAACGAAGCATCGATTCATGGCCGCGCCCTTTGCCGGCTTGATAGGTCACCCACCCCATCGCCTCCCATGCCTTGATATCGCGCTTCACTTGTTTCTCACTATAGCCGACCACCTCGACGGCTTGCCGGAGTGTCACGTCCATTTTGTCCGCCTGTAACGCATAGCGATAAATTGCCACTAGTTTTGCATTCATGTCATTCCCCCTAAAAGTGGACATGTCCAAATAATTTGTCTCTTTTTACCAAGTGTAGTCCACGTTTAAAGTAGTGACAAGGAGGTGCTCACATGAAATTCAAAGATTTCCCAACTAACGTCCGACTTCGACTCGTCTGTGGATTTTTCATCCGCATCGTCGGCTCGGCCATCTTTCCATTCATGGCTTTATATTTTTCAGAAGAACTCGGCAAAATCGCTGCTGGGATCATCATGACGTCATTCGTCATCGTCGGGTATGTCACCGGCTTGTTCGGTGGGTACTTCTCCGACCGCTTTAATCGCAAGCACGTCTTACAGATTGGCCAACTCGTCCAAATTATCTGCTTCATCGGGATGACAGTCGCGATTCACCCATCGAACAACTGGGCACTCGCCGTCGCCATCTTGTATTTCGGTCATGCCGTCGCCAACGGCTTGAACTATCCGGCTCTCGAAGCGATTGTGATTGACTCGATGGAACCATCGAATCGAAAAGCGATTTATGTATATGATTATTGGCTCGTCAATTTAGCGATCGCCGGCGGTGTCATGCTCGGCGGTGCGTTCTATCGCGACTACCGGTTTGGTTTATTTATCGGTATGACGCTCGTATTGACCATCACAACGGTCGTCTTGCAACGCTATCTCGTCGATTCACATCAAGGTAACCGGTCGACGCCGGCCAACCCGATCGTCGGCGTGATTCAAAACTATCGGATTGCCTTGAATGACCGACGCTGGATGCTCTTCGTGCTCGGTAGCATGCTCGTCTTCTCGACAGAGTTTCATATGGCAAACTATATCGGCGTTCATTTGGCCGAATCGTTCCAAGAACGTGCGATTATCGGCGTGCCGTTCGACGGTGTCCGGATGATGGCGTTCATGCAGCTCGAGAACACATTGCTCGTCGTCGCCATCACGTTCGCCGTCACCACCTTTGTGAAACGGTACCGGGAGAAATACGTATTCTTCATCGGCTTGTCACTCTATATCACAGCATATGCGGCCATCACATCGATGAACTCATTTCTGATTCTCGCCGTCTTGGCCGTCGTCTTCACGGTCGGCGAGTTGCTATACTCACCAATCCGCCAAGTGAAGCAAGTCGACCTGCTCGACCCAGAGCGTCGCGCCTCGTATCTCGCTTTTGGGGGACTCACATTCCATGGGGCCAAACTCGTGGCCGCGGCCGGCATCGTCGTCGGGGCGTTCATCGGACCTGTGTTCATGAGCGGCTACATCTTCTTGTTCGGGGCGCTCGGGGCGTATCTTTATTACGTCTCGCTCTATAAAATGGAATCGCTGCGCCAGCTTGCCGCATGACGTTTGAACTGACTCCGGAACGGAAACAGGCAAGAGTGAAGGAGGCGAACCAAATGCCAGCCATTGTATTGTTTGATGGAGACTGTAATTTTTGCGACGCCAGCGTCCAATTCATCCTGAATCGGGACACAACAGGGAATTTCCACTTTGCCTCGCTTCAAGGCGACGCTGGGAAAGCGTTACGCGAACGTCACCGCATCAGCGACTCGGTTGACAGCATCGTCTTGATTCGTGACGGCGTGCCTTATATCAAATCCGACGCGGCCATCCGGATTGCAGAAGGATTGGATGGGATGTGGCGATGGCTCCGGTTCGTGAAAATCGTCCCAAAACCGATTCGCGACTTCGGCTATGATGTCATCGCCAAGCATCGTTACGAATGGTTCGGACAAAAACAGACGTGTAAACTGCCGACACCGGAAGAACGAAGCCGGTTTCTCGATCAACAACCAAAACCGCCGACTCGATGAGTCGACGGTTTTTTTAGTCCATACACGTCAAGTACGTCCAATGGCACTCCGGCATCGGATTGCCCATGAAACTGACACCGAGGTCATCGGCCCGGTGAATCGTCGTCCACGGGGCATCCCCGACTTGAAGATACACTTCATGGTGCGGCGATTGCGTATGACTACCGGACAGTTTGAACGTGGCAGTGTCCTTCAATTGTGCGACAATCGTGTACTTGATGTCCGGCGCGATGACGAGCGGATTGCCGACCGAATGGTGCAAGCGGTATGCGGTCCGCCCCCGGTCAATATCGATATCGTCAAGATACACTTGATCGACCGAAGCGACATCTTCTCCTGTTAGTTGATGACGGGCGTTGTATCCGCGCGTCACTCCGGCATCTTTTTTGATAGAGACGATCGGAATGTCGTGCATCCCTTCGACTTTCACTTCCGTCCGCGTCCGATAGTCGTTCGCATGAACGTTGTATGGTCGTCCATCCCCTTCAAAATAAGGGTGAGGCGACAATAAGTTCGGATTTTTAATCATCGGCGGACGAATGAACGTCTGGACGCGAAGCTGAATCTGATTGACCGTCTCCAAATCAGGACGGAGCGGACTGACGAGAAAATACATGACGAACAGTTCTTTGTCGCGCCGCGTGTCCGTCTTCAATTCTTTGGCGAGTGACATTGCTTTGCCGACAGCGTGAATGAGACGCGTCCCCGGTTTCGCGTCTCGCTTCACCGGGCGGAGCGCCCGAACTTCATACATCGTCGGTTCGTGTAGCGGTGTGTCGTCCAAATAGGCGTTCCCGACGACCTCGGCGATTCGTCGTCCTTGTCGATAGATCGCATACGTCTCGACGTCAGGAATCGGATCCCATTGGAGATGGGTACCGGTCGACGCGACGACGGCCGATGTGAGATGTCGATTCCAATACAAATCATCGCTCGGGTCGACGGCGGCCGTATACACTTTCGCCACTTCCCCTTGCTCATCCGTGAGACGATAGGCGACTTGCTCTCCGACGGCCGTCTCATGGTCGACATAGTGCTGGTCGGTCCCTTCATACACATACTTCCCGTTCCGCGTAAGTCGGACCTTCCCCTCCACTGACCACGTCAGCTCGAGCGCGTCCTTAAGCGGTTTTACTGTGATTAAACCTTCCCCGTTCATCATTGGACTCTCCCCCTTTTGGCATGTCGTTTCTTCATTCCCGTCTCACTGTCAAGGAAAACAAAAAAAGGCCCCGAGTCTCCTCGAGGCCGCGTCTCATTCGACGACTGCCAAATCTTGAATCATATACAAATCGTAATAGGCTCCGCGGCGACGCATCAGTTCTTCATGCGTCCCGGTCTCCATAATTTGTCCGTTATCGACGACGACAATCTTATCGGCATCGGTGATGGTCGACAATCGGTGCGCGACGATGAGCGTCGTTCTCCCTTTCGTCAAACGCGCGAGCGAATCCTGAATCATTGCCTCACTCTCAAGGTCCAGCGCACTCGTCGCTTCGTCGAGAATAATGATTGGCGGATGTTTCAAGAAGACACGGGCGATGGCAAGCCGTTGTTTCTGACCGCCTGACAGTTTGACACCTTTTTCCCCGACCGGCGTATTGTAGCCATCCTGCAAGTTCGAGATGAACTCATGTGCGTTCGCTGCTTTCGCGGCGGCGATCACATCTTCGTCACTCGCTTCCGGATTCCCCATCCGGATGTTCATCGCGACCGATTCACTGAACAGAACCGAATCTTGCATGACCATCCCGATTTGATCGCGCAGAGCCCGCAATTTGAAATCACGGACGTCGGTGCCATCAATTTTGATGCTACCCGACGTGACGTCATAAAACCGTGGAATCAAGCTGACGAGCGTCGACTTTCCGCCACCGGACATGCCAACGAACGCAACCCGCTCTCCAGAGCGAATATGCAGGTTGACGTCACGGAGGGCGCGGGTACCGTCTTTCTCGTACGCAAAGCTGACCTGATCGAGTTCGATGTCGCCTGCCGTTTTCACGGGAACGAACGCACTCGATTTTTCTTCGATGTCATACGGCTCATCGAGGAACTCGAAGACCCGGTCCATCGAAGCGACCGACTGCGTGAGCGTCGTCGCCGAGTTGACGAGACGGCCGAGCGGTGCGTAGAGACGATCGATATACGCGATGAAGGCGACGAGTGTCCCTAGCGAGACATCCCCTTGCAGGACGAGCCAAGAAGCCGATGTGAAGATTAAGATCGGGGCGATGTCCGTAATCGTCGAGACGACGACGTACGTCTTCGCGTTCCACCCTGTATGACGGAGCGCGGCCTTCAAGAAGCCACCGTTCTGTTCTTCGAACGCCTTGTTCTCATACGGTTCGAGGGCGAAGCTGCGGATGACGGCCATCCCGTTGACGCGTTCGGTCAAATGACCTTGAAGGTCCGCAAGAGCGGCCGAGCGTTCCCGCGTAAGCCGGCGCAATCTTCCGTAGAAGTAGCGGACGGCGATGGCGTAGAACGGGAGCGGCAAGATGGCGATGAGCGTCAATTGCGGATCGATCGTGTACATGATGGCGATCGCGATTAAAATCGTGACCATATCGAGCCAAATGTTCATCAGGCCGGTGATGACGAAGTCTTTCGTCTGTTCGACATCGTTGATGATGCGCGAGATAATCTGTCCCGTCTTATTGTTCGAATAATAGCGGAGCGATAGTTTTTGGACGTGGTCGAACAATCGGTTCCGGACGTCGAACAAAATCCGCGTCGCTGCCCATTGCGCCAAATATTGGCGCAAGTATTCAATCGGCGGCTTCAAGACGAGGAAGACGAAGAAGACGATGCTGAACAGCCAGACGAGCTCGGTATAATCCCTCGCCGGTTCCGGGTCTGTCAAATAGTTATCGATGACATATTTATAAAGGAGCGGCAACCCGAGTGGGATGGAAAATTTCAAAATCCCGACGACAATGGTCAGCGCGATTTGTTTCTTATACGGTTTAACGAACTGTAAATAACGTTTAATACTACCCATTAGTTCCTCCTTCAAGAAAAAAAGCGGAGATGAGCGATCATCTCCGGTAACGTGCTTCGTATTCGCGATACCATTCATCGACGAATGTTGGGTTGAACGGCCCTTTCCGTCCTCGAATCCAGTTAATAAGTTCTTGAACGTTCTGTTTCAAGATTCGATCAATCGCTTTCGGATAATTCATCTCGCGACGATGCCGCTCATATTCATCCTCATCTAAAATCGTGTACGACATATCCGGGAACACCTTGATGTCCAAATCGTAATCGATGTACTTGATGGCACGTTCTGCCCCATCGAACGTTGTCGGCGAACCTAGATTACAGTAGTAGTAAATCCCATCTTCGCGAATCATGCAGATGACATTGAACCAAAACTCAGATGAAAAGTAGCAAATTGCCGGCTCACGTGTTCTCCATTGCCGGCCGTCTGACTCACTGACCATGATGCGGTCATTGAATCCGATCATATCCGTTTTTGACGACTGAAGGACGAGCGTTTCTTCCCAAACGCGATGCAAAGTTCCGTTGTGCTTGTAGCTCTGTATCTCGATCTTGCTACCTGCTTTGGGAAATAAGCTCATAAGCTCCTCCTTTCCGCTATGATGCTATACAATTCTCATATTTAATTATAGCGACTTTCAGAACCAATGAAAAAGGAAATCTCTTATTTTCACGAATTTAGTGTTTTTTGGAATGCCTCGGCTCGCGCTTTGAACATCGGCCGGAGCACGAAGTACTCGACGAGGACAGTCGGCACGTAACTGTCGAACGTGACCTCATCGACCATAACGGCTTGCCCGTCCACTTGTTCGACGCGGTGGACGTGACTGAAACGACGGAACGGAAACGGCAACTTCACGCCTTGATCACAAAAGGCACGGTCTCCAGCCAATGTGATGGCGCTATTCCAAGGCAAAGAGACCGGCCCGACCCCGATACGGAGCTGAACGACGTTCCCCTCGACCGAAGCCCCATCCCCAATGAGCGTCACTTTCGGGAAAGACGTCAGTTTTGATAAGAGCGAAGCGTCTTGAAGCAACGTCCATAATGTGTCCACAGACGTGTCGAATGGTGTTCGTACGTCAAACTGTCTCATCTTTCGCACCTGCCATCTGCTCTAATTTTTGTTGGGCGACCGATACCGTCACCACGTCGCGTGCCTCTTCGTCGAGCCAAGCCCACTCGCCGTCCGGTAGCGTCTCGACCTCGTATAGGTCGATGTACCAGACGATATGGGAAAACACATGTTTCACTTGTCCAATATAGGTTCCGTTTAACTGTTCCCCCGTTCCGCGGTCTGTAAGCGGATATTGCCACATTCCAGCGAGAAGACCGGCATCCGGGCGCTTCACGTATGCGGTCCGGCCGTCCTGGCGACAGTAGAGCGCATCATACATCTCAATCCGAGCCGCCCCTTTTTTCGTCTTGACCGGGAGTTCATCTTGAACGTTATGGGTATAAGCATAACAATCGTCTTGAACGGGACAGAGCGAACACATCGGGTTTTTCGGCGTGCATACCGTCGCCCCGAGCTCCATGATGCCTTCGTTAAAGTCTGAGGCATGCGCCGGGTCCATGAGTCGGCGCACGACTTGCTCGAACAGTTTTCGCGTTTTCGGGACGGCGATGTCGTCATAAATCCCGAATTGACGGGACATGACGCGCATGACGTTGCCATCGACGGCCGGTTCCGGCTGATTGTAGGCAATCGATAACACCGCCCCAGTCGTATACGGTCCGACACCTTTCAGTTTTTCGAACCGTTCTTTTTCCTCGGGGACAATCCCGTCGTACACGGCAACGACTTCTCGGACGGCTTGATGAAGGTTTCGAACCCGTGAGTAATAACCGAGTCCTTCCCAATATTTGACGACCTCATCGGGTTCGGCCGCTGCCAATGCCTCAATCGTCGGGAACCGCTCCATGAAACGGTTATAGTATGGGATAACGGTATCGACGCGCGTCTGTTGGAGCATGACTTCGCTCACCCAGACCCGATATGGATTTTTTCCGTGACGCCATGGCAAATCACGCTTTTCGCGATTGAACCACGTTACTAAATTTGTGTTGAATTCTTGAATATTATAATTTGTGAACAATTTATCAACATCGAGCATTTTGTTTCCCCTCGTTTTAAAAATATTGTATGATGTAGTGGATTAAAATATGCGGTTTTTCTACTTTTATGGAGGTGCTGAAGCACATTGGATACTGCTACTCACATTGGGATGGGACTAGGTTTAAGTGCAATCGCGACACTCAGCCCGGAGGTGTCAGGCGACGCACAAATGTTTCTAGCCATGACAGCGACGGCGCTCGTCGGCTCACATGCTCCGGACTTTGACACGGTCTTCAAACTAAAAGGAAATAGCACGTATTTACGCCAGCACCGCGGTCGTTCACACGGAATAACCGCACTACTCGCCTGGCCGATCATCGTCAGCGCCGTCATCGGACTCGCGCTTGGCGTCAACCCCGCTTCATTATGGGTCATGGCACAAATCGCCGTGTTGTTACACGTTACGGTCGACTTGTTCAACGCCTACGGGACGCAGGCCCTTCAACCGTTTTCGAAAAAATGGATTGGCTGGGGCGTCATTGGTACGTTTGATCCGTATTTGTTCTCTGCCTACTATGGGGCATATGTATTATGGCTTATCACAGGGGCGACTGTCCCGATTTTTGCATTGCTCATTGCGCTCCTCATCAGCTATTATGCGATTCAATTCAAGTTGCGTAACCGCGCCCTCGCCACGGTCGCCCGTCACTTCGCTGGTGCACACGAACTGTTCATCTCGCCAGGTATCGGTTGGGATGACTGGCATGTCGCCGTTCGATTCCGCAACGGTTTAGGTGCCGTCAAAGTGAAAAAAGGAACGGTCATCGAATGCGGTCGTTTCCGTGACAAGCCGATGCCAGGTGAAGATGACCTTCACTTCGTGGAAGCCCGTAAAAATGCGGATCTTCAATCGTTCCTCGAATTCTCGAAGATTCACACGTATACGGTCACGCGTCACAACGGTATGATCGAGTATCGCTTCACGAACTTGCGCTATTTCGCGAAAGATATTTATCCGTTCGTCGCCGTCGTCATCGTCGACGAAGAATCGAATGAAGTGTTGTCTTCATTCACTGGCTGGGTGTTCAGTGAAGAGAGCTTGCAAAAGAAATTGGCCTACGAACAGTAAAAAGTCGCTCACAAGAGCGACTTTTTTTATGCCTCTGACTCCGTGAACTGGAGCTCAAAATCAAATTTGACTTTTTTATCGACGAGAACGCCACCCGCTTCGAGCGCCTGGTTCCACGTCAATCCGTAATCTTCTCGGTTGATTGACCCGTCCCCGGTAAAAGCGTGTTTCATATTGCCCCACGGGTCTTTCGCGCTTCCCTCGTACTCGACTTCGAACGTCTCTTCCCGGGTCGTCCCGCGAATCGTTAAATTCCCGGTCAATTCGAATTCACCGCCACCCTTTGAGCGGAACGATGTCGACTCGAACACGATGTCCTCATGTTGCTCCACATCGAAGAAGTCTCCAGACCGTAAATGGTTGTCACGGTCACTGTTGTTCGTATCGATTGATGCCGCCTTGATGGTCACCTTCACGCTCGCGTTCGCGAGATCGTCCGGTTGCCCGTTCGCCTCGACGTGAAAATCTTTGAACTCCCCTTTTACTTTCGAAATCATCATATGCTTGACCGTAAATGTAATCGAACTGTGTGCCGGGTCGACTTGATATGTTTTTGCCATGAATCTGTCCACTCCTTCGATTTGGAATTGATACTAATATGATGTTTACCACAATTCTTGACTTCAAAACATTCCCGTTTAAATGTGACAAATTATTGTCGAAAAATTTTGACTTTTATCACATCGACCCGTTACGATGAAAAAAGGGAGCTGTTGACTTACAGTAAAATGTAAGCGCATACATAGAATCCCTATACTTTACGGAAAAGGGAGGAACGACCATGATTTATGAAGTCCCAAACTCGACAGGCACGAAAGTTCACTTTAAAGACCGCTATGAGAATTACATCAACGGAAAGTGGACCGCGCCTGCAGGGGGAGAATATTTTGAGAACACCTCTCCGGTAAATGGTAAAGTTTTATGCGAAGTCGCCCGCTCAACGAAAGAAGATATCGAGCTCGCCTTGGATTCGGCCCATGCTGCCAAAGACGCCTGGGGCAAAACGTCGGTCACTGAACGCTCTGTCATTTTAAATAAAATCGCCGATCGTATGGAAACGAACCTCGAAATGCTCGCATACGCCGAGACGTGGGAAAACGGGAAAGCCGTCCGCGAGACGCTCAATGCCGATTTACCGCTCGCTATCGATCACTTCCGCTATTTTGCGGGCGTCATCCGGTCACAGGAAGGCGGCATCAGTGAACTCGACAACGACACGGTCGCTTATCATTTCAATGAACCGCTCGGTGTCGTCGCCCAAATCATCCCATGGAACTTCCCGATTTTAATGGCGGTCTGGAAAGTCGCGCCGGCTCTCGCTGCCGGAAACTGTATCGTATTGAAACCAGCCGAACAGACGCCGGCTTCGATCATGGTGCTCATGGAATTGATTGAAGACCTACTCCCGCCAGGCGTGTTGAATATCGTCAACGGGTTCGGACTCGAGGCCGGCAAACCGCTCGCGTCGAGCGACCGCGTCGACAAAGTCGCCTTCACGGGTGAGACGACGACAGGTCGACTCATCATGCAGTACGCCTCACAAAACATCATCCCGGTCACGCTCGAACTCGGTGGGAAGTCACCGAACATCTTCTTCGCGGACATCATGGATGCGGATGATGATTTCTTTGACAAGTCGATCGAAGGGCTGGTCATGTTCGCTTTGAACCAAGGCGAGGTATGCACGTGCCCATCACGCGCGCTCATTCACGAGTCGATTTATGAGCCGTTCATGGAACGGGTGCTCGAACGAGTCAAAGCCATCAAGCTCGGCAATCCGCTCGACCCTGACGTCATGATGGGTGCCCAAGCTTCGAATGAGCAGATGGAAAAGATCTTGTCGTATTTGGAGATCGGAAAGTCGGAGGGCGCGGAGTGCCTCATCGGCGGCGAACGCAACATGATGGACGGCGAACTCGCCGACGGCTATTATGTGCAGCCGACCATCTTCAAAGGCCATAACAAGATGCGCATCTTCCAAGAAGAGATCTTCGGACCGGTCTTATCGGTGACAACGTTCAAAGACGACGCCGAGGCGCTCGCCATCGCGAACGACACGTTATACGGACTCGGTGCCGGCGTCTGGACGCGTGACATGAACCGCGCCTACCGGTTCGGTCGCGAGATTCAAGCAGGTCGCGTCTGGATCAACTGCTATCACCAATATCCGGCCCATGCCGCGTTCGGTGGATACAAGATGTCTGGAATCGGTCGCGAGAACCATAAGATGATGCTCAACCATTATCAACGGACGAAAAACATGCTCGTTAGCTATAGCGAACAAAAACTCGGGTTCTTCTGAGATGGTGAACCGCGTCGAGGCCACCCCCGCCACGCTCGCGCTCCTCGAACAGCTGAAACGAAAACATGGACCGCTCTTGTTTCACCAGTCGGGCGGTTGTTGTGACGGGAGCTCCCCGATGTGTTTCCCGCAAGGCGAATTCATGATTGGAGATCATGACGTCCTGCTCGGCGAAATCGGCGGTTGTCCGTTCTATATGCACGAGAAGCAATACGACTACTGGAAGCACACCCAGCTCATCATCGACGTCGTCGAGGGCCGGGGCGGTATGTTCTCGGTCGAGGGCGTCGAAGGAAAACGGTTTTTAAGCCGTTCCCGCGTGTTCACGGACGAAGAGCGGGCCGAGTTGCAACAGAGTTGAATGTAGAAGACCAGCCATCTCGAGGGCTGGTCTTTTTTTAGTCAAAGGGCACCCTTTTCTCAAAATCACATTTCCAATTTAACCCAAAAACCAACCTAACAATCGACTCGATTCGATATAGTAAAAAGAGACACGAAAGGAGGCAGCCTATGTCCGAGCTTCTCACGAGCATGCTTAACGGTATGATGATTTCATTGGTCAGTCTATTCGGTCCTCTGTTCCTGGTGATGAGCGGTATATTGTATACGAAGGTCAAGCGTTATAAACGGAGCCGCTATTTCGCCCAGACCGGACACAGCTATTTCAAAGTCGTTCAAGACACCGGCTTATACGGCGAATATTTATGTGTCGCCGCCATCGAGGAGCGCGTCCCGAATCCCTTCATATTGACGAATCTATATTTGCCCCATCCAAAAAATCGAGAGCGTACGACTGAAATCGATGTGGTGTTCATCAACCAGAGCGGTGTCCACGTGATTGAGTCGAAAAATTATAGCGGCTGGATTTTTGGACATGAACAAGAACGGCATTGGACCCAATCGATGCCGAACCGAAAGAAGTTCCGGTTTTTCAATCCGATCAAACAAAACGAGTTACATATGAAAGCGATGGAACAAACGATTGCTGTGGAGCGGAGTCTATTACACTCTTGGATCGTCTTCAGCGACCGGTCGACCTTGAAGCGCATTGATGTGGCGGACGTTCCCGTGTTGAACCGGAAGACATGGAAACAACAGATTGCCTTGCCAGGTGAGGCCCGGTTGACGTTGGCGGAACAGACGGCCATCTACGAGCACCTGCTCCAATTCGCATCTGCTGACGAAGCCGTCAAGGAAGCCCATATCGCCGCCAAGCAACGGGTGACGTGATGGGCTGTCCCATCCAAAAAAGTCCCGCTCACGGTGAGCGGGACTCCTTTTATTTACTCTGCATTTTAAAGCGCAAGTATAGTTCGTTGTAGTACGCGTTCATGCGTTTGCCTAAGTTCTCATACACTTCGAGCTCATCCGTCACTTCTTTTGTCGGATAAAAACGTTCGTCTGACGTCACTTCTTCATCTAAAAATTCAAGTGCCGCTTCGTTCGGTGTCGAATATCCGACATAATCGGTGTTTCGGGCCGCGATTTCCGCGTCAAGCATGAAGTCGATGAACTGGTGCGCGCCTTCGACGTTTTTCGATGTGTTCGGAATGACGAGGTTGTCGAACCAGAGATTCGTCCCTTCTTCCGGGATGACGTACGTCAACTCTTCGTTCTCGTACATGATTTCGGAGGCGTCACCTGACCAGACGACGGCCGCGGCCGCTTCGCGATTGGCCATGAGCATCTTGATTTCATCGCCGACGATCGCTTTAATGTTCGGCCAGAGCGTCTCGAGCTTCTTCTCCGCTTCGAGCAGCTCATCTTTGTCCGTCGTGTTGAGCGAGTAACCGAGTGAGTTCAGACCGAAGCCCATCACTTCACGGGTCCCGTCTGCAAGCAAGATGTCATTCTCGAGCGGCATGTCCCATAGGTCGTTCCACGACGTAATCTCACCGTCGACGAGTTCAGGGTTATACACGATGCCGACCGTCCCCCAGAAGTAAGGGACTGAGTACGTGTTGCCCGGGTCGAACGACTTGTCGAGGAAACGTGGGTCAATGTTATCGAAGTTCTCGAGCTTGTCATAATCGATCGGCAAGAGCAGGTCTTCTTCAATCATTTTACTGATGGCGTAATCCGATGGGACAGCGATGTCGAACGCCGTACCGCCTTGCTCGATTTTCGTGAGCATCGCCTCGTTCGAGTCGAACGTCTGATAGATGACTTTCAAGCCCGTCTCTTCCTCGAACTCTCCAATCAAGTCTTCATCGATATAATCGCCCCAGTTGTAGACGACGAGCGTGTTATCGCCGCCGAACCCTTGCGCCATATTGATTTGATACACCCAGAGCAAGAGGCCGAAACTGACGACGACCGGTACCGTCAACATGATGACCAATTTTTTCATCGTCTTACCTCCTTCGCTTTACCACCGCGTTGGGCGAGCACATAATACCCAAGGACGAGAATGAGTGTGAACAAGAACAAGATGGCTGACAAGGCGTTAATCTCGAGCGAGATGCCTTGACGGGCGCGTGAGTAGACTTCAACGGCAAGTGTCGTGAAGCCGTTTCCGGTCACGAAGAACGTGACGGCAAAGTCATCGAGCGAATACGTGAGTGCCGTGAAGAACCCGGCAAAGATACCCGGTGTGATATACGGCAAGATGACTTTCGTCAAGACGTCCCACGTACTTGCCCCAAGGTCACGCGACGCATCGATGAGCGTCGGGCTCATCTCTTGCAGCTTCGGCAAGACCAAGATGACGACAATCGGTACCGAGAAGGCGATGTGCGCCAATAGCACCGAGTAAAAGCCGAGCTGAATCCCGAGCATCGTGAACAAGATGAGGAACGACGCCCCGATGATGACGTCCGGACTGACGATCAACACGTTGTTGAGTGATAAGAGTGACGTCTTCGTGAAGCGTTGTCGCGCCGTATAGATAGCGAGCGCCCCGATGACGCCGAGCACGGTTGAAATCGTCGCCGACAGCAAGGCGATGACAATCGTGTTCAAGACGATAACGAGCAGGCGCGTGTCGGTAAAGAGCGACTTGTACCAATCGAGCGTAAAGCCTTCAAAGTTACTCATCGTCCCGCCACTGTTGAACGAGTAGACGACCAAATAGAGAATCGGTGCATAGAGGATGAAGAACACCGCTATCAAATAGAGGTTGGCTAATTTAAATTTTTTCGGTTTCATCGACGCACCGCTCCTTTCGCGCCCCAGTCACGTGTGATGACCATGACGAGGACCATCGCCAAAATCAAGAACACGGCAATCGTCGAGCCCATGCCCCAGTTTTGCGTGACGAGGAATTGTTGTTCAATCGCCGTCCCGAGCGTGATGACTCGGTTCCCAGCAATCAGTCGAGTGATCATGAAGAGCGACAACGCCGGGATGAAGACGATTTGAATCCCTGACTTCACACCGTCGAGCGTAAGTGGGAAGATGACCCGGCGGAACGTCGTCCAGTTCGAGGCCCCGAGGTCGCGCGACGCATAGACGAGCGACGGCGGGAGCTTCTCGATGGCGTTATAAATCGGCAAAATCATGAACGGGATGAAGATGTAAACTGACACGAACACGAAACTGAAGTCCGTAAACAAAATCTGTCGTGTCCCGATACCGATGGCCTCTAAAAACTGGTTCGTGATGCCGTATGTCCCGAAAATGCCGAGGAACGCATAGGCTTTGAGCAATAGGTTGATCCATGATGGCAAAATGATGAGCAAAAGCCAAAGTTGCTTATGCTTTGTCTTCGTCAATAAATAGGCGGTCGGATACCCGATCAAAAGCGAGAAGAACGTAATCAAGAACGCATACCAGAAAGAAGATAACGTCATCGTCAAATACGTCGACGTGAAGAACATCTGATAGTTCTCTAAACTCAAGTTCCCTTCGATATCAAAAAACGAGTAGTAGACGACGAGCAGGAGCGGCGCGATGACGAACAGCGCAATCCATAACCAGTAGGTCGTCAAATAGACCGTCTTCGCGGTTTGACTAGTTTGATTCATGAGCGACCTCCTCATAGGACTCGAGACGACGGTCGAACTCTTCCTCCGTCTCTCCTAAGCGCATGACGTGAATCGCCTCATCATCGAACGTGAGGCCGATTTTCGAACCGACGACCGATTTTTTCGTCGAATGAACGAGCCATTCGTTGCCTTCTTGGTCATAGCAGCAAATCTCATAGTGAACGCCTCGGAACAGTTGCGAGTCGACGTCGACGACAAGTTTCGCAGATTCGACCGATGTCATCTCTAAATCTTCCGGACGGATGATGACCTCGACTTTCTCGTTGCGGTCAAACCCTTGGTCGACGCAATCGAATGTCTTCCCGGCGAACGTGACGACGTTATCTTCTGGCATGACGCCCGGTACGATGTTCGACTCCCCGATGAAATCGGCGACGAAACGGTTAATCGGCTCATCGTAAATATCAGTCGGTGTCCCGCTTTGTACAATTTTCCCGTTATTCATGACGAAAATCTCATCCGACATCGCGAGCGCTTCTTCTTGGTCATGCGTGACAAAGATGAACGTGATGCCGAGACGCTGTTGCAATTCGCGGAGCTCATATTGCATCTCGGTCCGGAGTTTCAAATCGAGCGCCGAGAGCGGTTCATCAAGCAAGATGACTTCCGGTTCGTTGACGATGGCCCGGGCGATGGCGACACGTTGGCGCTGCCCGCCTGACATCTCATCGATTTCACGTGACTCATACCCTTTCAAGTTGACGAATTTGAGCGCCTGTTCGACTTTCGTCTTCACGTCCGCTTCTTTCATCTTCTTGATGCGCAGACCGAACGCGACGTTCTCGAACACGTTCAAGTGCGGGAAGAGCGCATAGTCTTGGAACACGGTGTTCACTTGACGTTTGTTCGCCGGGACGTCGTTGATGCGTTTCCCGTTGAACTGGATATCGCCTGCTGACGCATCCGTGAAGCCGGCAATTAAGCGTAAAATCGTCGTCTTCCCACATCCAGATGGCCCGAGCAACGTGTAGAACTTCCCTTTCTCAATCTCGAAGCTGATGTTTTCTAAGACGACGGTGTCATCGTAACGCTTCGACACATTGTCAAAGCGAATAATCGTTTCTGGGTTCATTTCAGTTCCTCCCTTATAAATATGAATGGGTCGCGACGATTAAACATTCACTCTCGCCGTCGTAGTCATTGACGAGTTGATGCGAATCGGAGGCGACGTAATAGAGTGTTTCTCCGGTCTTGGCGAAGTACGTATGATTGCCAAGTTTTAGCGCGATGTGCCCCGATAGGACATAGACAAACGTCTCCGATCGCGACGGCTCATATCGTTTGAACTCGCCCTGCTTCGAGAACGTTAGTAAAATGGGTTCCATCTCTTTTTCGTTCGATTCCGGGATGAGCCATTCAGTCCGATATTTCCGCTCCTCGTCGACGTAGATGGTCCGATCGTCCTCGGTATAGATCACTTTTTGATTCACATCTTCATCAAAAAATTCTTTCGGCGAACATCCGAGCACTTCCAACAAGTCGAATAGTGTCTCAAGCGAAGGTGAACTCAAATCACGCTCGATTTGAGAAATATAGCCTTTGCTCAAATCCGTGCGCTCGGCCAACTCTTCTTGCGTCAGCCCTTTCTTGACGCGGAGCCGCTTGATTTTTTGACCGACTTCCAAGTCACAATCCCTCCTTTCAGCTTTGATTCAAGTTTAGTGAAAGATGATTCCAACTAAAGAAAGTTTATAAATACTTAACTACAAAGCGAACTAATAGCGACCTTTATTATAACGGATTGTGTGCAGTTTGCAAGTAAAAAATCACGCCGATTTCCGGCGTGATTTTTAATGGATGTCGCGCTTGGACATCAAGTGTTTGAACTTCTCATTTTTCGTTTGAAACAGGTGGAGCTGGGGGCCGTACGCATCGATTTGTTGCACGACGTATTGGAACGATTTTGCTTCCCCAGGATACGGTTCACCGGCACGGGCGAGCGTCGTCTCAAAATCCTCCCACAGCACTTCAACCCACGTCAACGCCTCGAGCTCGCTCAAGACATCGTTCTTCTGTTTCAAGATTTCTGCCAAGCGCTCGTATTGTTCGGTCCGGTTCATGCTTTCACCTCCGACAGCTCCGAGAGCGGAATCGCATGTTCAGCCGTCTCCCCTTCGAACGTCCCCCAGCCCATGACGCCGTTCACAAATTTCAAACGGAACGGGCGCTCGTTATAGTTGACGATATACGTCGCCCCCGGCTTGAACGATTTCGGGTCAATCAAATAACTCTCGGCAATCGCGATCCGTCGCAAGACGACCTCGATTTCACTGACCATGCCCATCTGTTCGGCTTTCCGCTTCCGTTCATGAAGCGCTCGAATCTCTTGTTCGAGCTCATATTTTGATAAATCGCTCAATCGTTTTTCCATTTCGCTCACCTCTCTTGTAGCGTATCAGATTTTTCTCAGAAAAGAAAAAGGCGAAACTGAAACGATGTTCAGTTCGCCTTGAAGTTGTAGAGCGGTTTGATGATTTGATTGATGGTGACGGCCGGCTCGATATAACGGACGATTTCCTTCATCGACTTATAGACGAACGGTGACTCGTCAATCGTCGATGGTCGGACCGAACTTGACCAGACATCTGCCATCGACTTTTTAAATTCGTTGAAGTCGACGCGTTTTCGCGCGGCCGAGCGTGACATGACGCGACCGGCGCCGTGTGGTCCCGAGAAGTTCCAGTCGGGGTTGCCCTTGCCAGTACAGATGAGCGAACCGTCGCGCATATTCATCGGAATGATGACCCGCTCGCCGTCCCGCGCCGAGATGGCCCCTTTTCGAAGCATCATCGCGTCGTGATCGATGTAGTTGTGGACCGTATCGAATTGATCGACGACGTTCCAGTTCATCGCCTCGACGATGACGTCGGTCATGGCGAGACGGTTGGCGGCCGCATATTGCTGTGCGATGCGCACGTCGTGCATGTAATCTTCCATCGTTTCCCCTTCGACGTAGGCGAGGTCGCGGAAACGTTTCCGTGCCTCGCGCTCCGTCTCGAGATAGGCCGAGATGTCCTGTTGCCGTCCCGTTGCCTTCATCCGTTCAATCTCGTCTCGAATGTCGACCGTCTTCATCATGTGCTCGACCGCCAACTGTTGATAATGGTCAGCGATTTGGACACCGAGGTGGCGTGAGCCGGAGTGGATGACGAGAAACGTGCGTCCGGCTTCGTCCCGGTTCACTTCGATGAAATGATTGCCCGAGCCGAGCGTGCCGACCGAGCGGATGGCCCGGTCCAGCTTATACGGCGCCCGCACGTCCTCGAGCGGGAGCTCAGAGGCGTATGGGTGTGCTGTATCCCGGATGTTCATCCCGCTCGGTACGTATTGACGGATGACGTCGTCGAGCCGTTGAAAGTCGATTCGCTTCACCTTGATTTCCGTGCAGAGCATGCCACACCCGAGGTCGACGCCGACGAGGTTCGGTACGACCTTGTCGTGAATCGTCATCGTCGTCCCGACGACCGACCCTTTGCCGGCATGCATGTCCGGCATGATTCGAATCGAGGCGCCTTTCGTGAACGGTTGGTCGACGAGCGTTTGGATTTGGGCCCGCGTCGTATCGTCAATCCGTTCATTGAATACTTTGGCCCGGTTATGCTTTCCGATAATCTCCATAATACCTCCTCAACTGATGGCTTGTTGTTTACTTTGCAGCTCATGCATCCGGGCGTAAACGCCGCCTGCCGCGATGAGCGACTGATGGTTACCCCGCTCGATGATGTGACCGTGGTCGAGGACGAGGATTTGGTCCGCTTCCCGAATCGTCGAGAGACGGTGCGCGATGACGAACGTCGTCCGGCCGTACGTGAGCGTCTTGAGCGCGTCTTGGATGAGTGCTTCCGTCTCTGAATCGACGCTTGCCGTCGCTTCGTCTAAGACGAGGATGGCCGGGTCGAAGACGAGGGCGCGGGCGAAGCTGATCAACTGGCGCTCTCCGCTCGAGAGCGAGGCGCCGCGTTCGATGACCGGCTCGTCTAGCCCGTGTGGCAACTGTTTGACGAAACGATCGGCTCCGACCGCCGTCAATGCGCGCCATACGCGGTCGTCCGAAATCGTCTCGTCGCCGAGCGTCACGTTCGTCCGAATCGAGCCTGTGAACAAGAACGGGTCTTGAAGCACGATGCCGAGATGGGCCCGGACGGCTTGGGTCGGTAGTTTCGTCACGTCCATACCGTCAATGTTGAGCGTTCCTTCTGACGGGTCATAGAAGCGCATGAGCAAGTTCATGATCGAACTCTTACCGCTGCCGGTATGTCCGACGAGCGCCACCGTCTCACCTGGTGCCGCATGGATATCGATGTGTTGGAGTACCGGTTTCCCGGCTTCATAGCTGAACGACACATCGTCGAACACGACCTCACCTTTAAAGCGAGCGATTCGTTCCGCCGACACGTCTTCCCCTTTCTCGTCAAGCAACTGGAACATCCGGTCTGCTGAGACGAGTGCCTGTTGGAGCGGAGACAGCTGGTTCATGATTTGCGTCACCGGTTCGAAAATCCGTGACACGTAATCGATATAGGCGTACAAAATCCCGAGCGTGAGCACGCTCCCCGTTCCGAGCGTCTGCGCACCGACGACCCAGATGAGTAAGGCGAGTGCCATGTTGCGGAAGAAGTTGACCAAGTTGTGCGACATGAGTGCATCCAGTTTGAGCAGCTTCCGTCTTGTTTGGAAGTTGTCACTGTTTTTCTCGTTGAACTCGTCATAGACGAGATCTTCTTTGACGTACGACTGAATGATCGGCATCGTTTGGATGCTCTCATTCAATTGGGCGTTCATATCCGCGACGAGGGCGCGGACACGGAAGTTGTTCCGGGTCGACAGGCGTTGGAACAATTTAATCCAAACGATGACGACCGGGATGATGATGAGCGAGACGAGACCGAGGCGCACGTCCAAGAAGAACATGGCGATCAAGACTCCGATCATCATGACGACGCTTTGGAAAACACGTGCGAGGACGCCCAAATATAGGTCGCGAATCGTCTCGGTGTCGTTCGTGACCCGGCTGACGATTTTCCCGATTGGCGTCTGGTCGAAGTAACGGACCGGAATCGTCTGCAAATGCCGCATGACGTCAAGGCGCATCGTTTTGACGATGTTATGGGCCGAGCGTTGGAGGAGCATCTGTTGCCCCCAGTTCAACCCTGCCGCGATAAGAAGCAAGACGACGTACAGACCAGACAGCAATAGCACGGCCCGCAAATCCGTCTCGTAAAAGCGGAAGACATCGGTCGACGAGAGCGGCACGATGTTGTCATACGTTGCCGTCTCTTCGCTTCGTGTAATGGTGAGGACACCATCTTCGACCTCACGGACGCCACCACTCATGACGGCGTCAGGGACGAGATAATAGCCGTCTGTCGTCTGCACGATCGAGACGGGACGGACGACCGTCTCTCCGTCAACCCTCGTCTCTTTTTCATAGGAGTTTCCGTCAAAAGCGACACTCCCGCCTGACTCGACTTGTACCCAATCCCGCTCAATGGCGACGATGTGGTCGTCGATGATGATTTTGGCGATGTACGGTCCGGCCAATTCGGCGCCGACCGCTAAAAATAGTAAGGTCAAACCGAGGAAAATCGAGCGTCTCACTTGTTTGGCATAGCCGACGAGTGAACGGATCGTTTTCTTCCTGCGGACTGGATCTAATTCATATTGATCGATCATGAGAGATTCCCCCTTTCCCGGATTACTCCGACTCTCCTTGTCGAACGTATTGTTCATAATACCAACCGCGTCGTCCCATCAGTTGGTCATGCGTGCCCCGTTCCGTCACGCGACCGTCTTGTAACACAAGAATCTGGTCGGCGTGGGCGACAGCGGATAGGCGGTGCGCGACGATGAACGTCGTCTGTTCGGCCCGGCTCGTCCGGACCGAATCGATGATGCGCGCTTCCGTCTTGGCGTCGACCGCTGAAAGCGAATCATCGAGCAAAAGGATCTCTGGATCTTTCAAGAGGGCGCGGGCAATCGAGAGCCGTTGTTTCTGACCGCCCGAGAGCATAACCCCTTGCTCCCCGACGACCGTGTCGAGACCGTTTTCCAAATGTTCGATATCGGTATCGAACGCCGCGAGCCGGATCGCCGTCTCGAGATCTTGTGCCGACGCATCGTTTGAGCCGAACAAGATGTTGTCGCGGACCGTCTTCGAGAACAGCAAATGTTCTTGCGAGACGTAACCGCTCCAACCGCGTACCGTATCGAGTTTGATGTCGTGAATCGGGACACCGTTGACGAGTAACGAGTCATCAATCGGATACTCCCGAAGCAATTGACGCAACAGCGTCGTCTTGCCGGCCCCGGTCGGTCCGACGACCCCAATCGTCTCACCACGCGACACGTGCAAAACGATGTCTTCGAGCGAGGCGCGGGTCGATCCTGGATATTGGAACGACAATGATTTGAACGTGATTTTCTCCGGGACGCCGACTTCGACCGTGCCGGTCGAGACGACATCCGGTGTCTCGTTCATCGTCGCTTCGATTCGTTCGAGGCTAGCCGTTCCCCGTTGTACGACGTTAATCAGTTCCCCGAACGCGTACATTGGCCAAATGAGCATCCCGAGATAAATATTGAACGAGACGAGCTGTCCGAGCGTGATGTCATTCGTGAACACGAGGTACGTGCCGAACGACAACCCGATCAAATAGCTCAAGCCGACGAGCAGTTTAATGACCGGTTCGAACAAGACGTCGATTTTGGCGACGTGCATGTTTTTGGCCATGACGTCGTCGGTGATTGTATCGAACTTTTTCGTATCCGCGTCTTCTTGGACGAACGAGCGGACGACCCGAAGGCCTGAAATCGATTCGACGACTTGGTCGTTCATCACGCCAAACGCATCCTGCGCCGCTGTGAAGCGGGCATGGATTTGGCGGCCAAGCTTATTCATCGACCAGGCAAGGAGCGGCATCGGCAGGAGTGCCGCGAGCGTCAATTTCCAATCGATGAACACTCCCATGATGGTGAGAGCGATGAGTGTCATATTGAACGAGTCGACGAGTGTCATGACACCGAATCCAGCCGTCCGTTCCACCGCTTTCAAATCGTTCGTCGCGAGCGCCATCAAATCACCCGTGCGGTGCTGTTGATAAAAGCGCGGTGTCTGCCGGAGCAGATGTCCGAAGAATCGGGCCCGCAGTTTTTTCTCGAGCAGGAACGCCGTCCCGAAGAGGCGGGCAATCCATACATACGAAAGGACGTACGATAATACCATGATGCCGAGCAATGACCCGACAATCATAACAAGCCGTTCTGTCGTCAGGCTGCCTTCGCGAATCGCATCAATCGCCTGTCCGATGATCCACGGCGGGAGCATATCGACGACCCCGGTGATAATCAACAAGATGATGGCGACGATATACGTCCGCTTTTGTCTTTTAATAAACCAATCTAATTGTTTAATCAGTTTCATGACTGATTCCCCCTTTCGTCCTTTCCGCGCACGCAAAAAAGCGCACGTCACCTGATTGTGCAACCAATCGGATGAAGTACGCTTCTGAGTCTTCAGTCTTTTGCATGGTCAGGGAAAGGACACTACCCCTATCCAGCTGCCAAATTATGCAGTCAAATACGAGTAGCCATATGATGTTGTGTGTGTGCGTTGTAGTGTTGGGATGTACTTCATCATGCTGGCTCCTCTCTGTTCATAGTTTGAAAATCTACTAAAACCTTAGCAGACTGTTCAGAAAATTGTCAATATTATTATCGTAAATAATTTGTAACTTTTTACAAGAAGAATGCAGCGAGCATCAAACCGACAAGACCGGTCGCTGTCACGTAATAAATCATTGGCATGAGCGTATAGCGGATAATCGTTCCTTCTTTTCCGAGGAGCCCTGCCACCGAGGCGACTGCGACGACGTTCAAGACGCAAATCATGTTACCGGCGTTCGCCCCCGCCATCTGCATCGACAAGGCAAGTGTCTCGTTGACTCCAACCGACTCGGCGACATTCGTCGTTAAACTCGAGAACATCATGTTCGAGAACGTAGCCGACCCGGAAACGAACGCCCCGAGCGCACCAATCCACGGTGCGACGAGCGGCCAGACGCCACCGAACGTGTCGGCCGCAGCCGTTGCGAGTTCGACCGGCATCGAAGCGAGACCTGCCCCGCCATTTTCCGAATGAATGAAAATCCGAACCATCGGTACTGAAGCAGCGAGCGTGATCGCCGTCCCGACGACACCGAGCGTCGTCGCTTTAAACACCGAGGTCACTTGCGACCAACTCATGTTATGGAGGAAGAACGTCGCAATCATCGTCAAGATGAACATGAAGCCTGGTGAATAGAACGGTTCCCACGATGTCGAGATGCCTTCGATACTCAAAATGTTCGGCAAATCGATGCGGACGCTACGCGTCAGTTCGTTCAAGAACGGCACGGTCCGCGTCAACACGAGGAAAATCGTTAAAATCAAGTAAGGGGCCCACGCTTTCCATTGCGGAAGCTCGCGTTTGCCTTTGCCGACGGACGGCTTCTCGAGCGGTTGATCGATTTCATCGGCATAGCCGTCGAACGTCCATAACCGTTTCGGCATGAGGATGCCTTTGCGTGCCATCGTGACGAGAATGATGAGACCCGTCAATGCACCAAGCATACCCCCGAACTCGAATCCGAGGATGAGCGTCCAGATGTAGGCCGGGATGCTATAGACGAGCGCCGCGACGATCGCGATCGGGAATACTTCGAGCGCCGGCTTAATCGATTTTTCTTTACTGAAGAATCGCGTCAGCATCAAGATTAAAATGAATGGGATAAAAAGACCAACGAACATATCGATGAGCACCGTCTGCAAGACGACGGTTGTCAAAAACTCAATCGTCTCGGGTTGGTTGACGTCAAGTGACAGCCCGTTCCCAATCCCGATTAAGGCCGGTGTTCCGACCGCGCCGAACGTGACGGCCGATACGTCTGCCGACAAGGCGATGACAACGGCAGCGATCGGCGGGAAGCCGAGTGCGATTAACAGTGGTGCCGCAACCGTGGCCGGTGTACCGAAACCAGATGCGCCTTCGATGAATGAGACGAACAACCAACCGACGATGAGCACTTGAATCCGGGGATCGGGCGTAATGTTGATGAAGCCGGAACGGATGGCGTTCATGCCGCCGCCCTCTTTCATCGTATTCATCATTCCAATCGCACCGTAAACAATCCAGACTGTCGTAACGGCGATGACAAGTCCTTGTAGCGTCGCCGCCATGATTCGCGTCGCGTCGAGCTGCCAGACGAAGAACGCAAGTCCAGCCGTCAAGACAAGAGATAGTGGCATCGCAACCGACGCCGGTAAACGCATAATGACCAATAAGATGAGCACTGCCACAATCGGCATCAGTGCTGTAATCCATTCAAAAATCGTCAATGTAGACCCACCTTTTCAGTTTTTTCCCCTACCGTAAAAACATCTCCCATTATGACTCTTGTTCAGCGAGCCTCTCTAACGCCCTCTCGATCACCTCATACGGAAAACCTTTGCGACGAAGCTGCATCTTCATCCGTTGTTTCCGCTCATATGGGGTGTACCCGCTAAACTTTCGATTCAGTTTTTCAGCCTGTGTCAGACAAGCTGAAAGTTCAACGTCCTCATCCTCGTTCTCCCAAAACGTGAGAATCGCCTCTGAAATGATATCAAACGAAAATCCCCTTTGCATCAGGGTTTGTTGAATTCTTTGTTGCACTTCTGTGGCGGAACGGCGATTTGTTTCCATTTGTTTCCGATTTACGAACTTTCCGGCCTTTTCAAGCTGGTCTTCGTGCGAGATGGCGGCGATGACGTCTTCGATAAGATCCGGAGCGATTTGAAGCTGAGCGAGTTCTCGTTTGATTTTCACGGGTCCGCTCGGGCTCGTATTGAACTTTGTCTGGGTGTAAGCTTTGGCGAACTCGGCATCGTTCAAATAGCGCTGTTCAATCAAGCGTTCAATGACGCGTTTGATGGCTGACTCATCTATCTCTTTCTTCACGAGGTAGTCACGCACCTCTGAGACGGCACGCATTCGATACGATAAATAGTTGACGGCCGCTTTGTACGCTTTCTGTTCTTCTTCCGCTTGAAGGACGTCCCGGACGAAATCGTCCTCGAGTTCCATCCCTTTCGTCAATTCGTATTTGATGAAGACGTCGAGGTCGATGGCAAACGCGAATTCCTCCCGTCCGTCCTTTTCGACAAAGACGTTCAATCGATCTTGATTTTTCTTCTGGGTCGTAAACTTGGCGATTTTCACAAAATCCCTCCATTTCCTGCTTCTAACATATCACGTTCCCCGTTCGGGCAGGATTTTTGATAAGTTAGAAGAAGGGGTATTATCTGTACAAGACATTCCTATAGTCCTCATACCCGTTTTGAAATCGCTTAAAGGATATTGGAGGGAGACCCATGAAAATAGCAATCACTGGTGGTACCGGATTGATTGGCCGACCGCTCGTACGCGCGCTCGCCGAAGCCGGACATCAAGTCGTCGTATTGACGCGCCACCCACGTCCGCGGCAAGGAGGGATCTCGTTCGTCGAATGGATGACGCCCGATAGTCATCCTGAATCCGAGCTTCAAGACGTCGATGCCATCGTCCATTTGGCAGGAGCCTCGATCAACGACGGACGTTGGACGCACAAACAAAAGCAAGCCATTCTTCAAAGTCGGATCGATGGGACGAAAGAAGTCGTCCGCATCATTAAAAATATGAAACGCAAGCCGAGCGTCGTCATCAGCGGGTCCGCCATCGGGATATACGGTGAAGATCGATCCATCACGTATTCGGAAGCGACAACGCTCCCCGACCGAACCAACTTTTTAGGCAACGTCTGCGTGTTGTGGGAGAAAGAGGCGCAACCCGTTCAAGACATGGGCATCCGTCTCGTCACGATGCGGACCGGTGTCGTCTTATCGAATGACGGCGGCGCCTTCCCGCTCATGAAGTTGCCGTACACGCTTGGTATCGGTGGACGACTCGGCTCCGGCAAGCAATGGGTGCCGTGGATTCATTTAGACGACCTCGTCCGTCTGTTCGTCCATATCCTCGAGACGAGTACGATCGAGGGACCCGTCAATGGCACGGCACCGACGCCTGTCACGATGGACGAATTCGGGAAGACGCTAGGCCGGGTGATGCATCGTCCCCACTGGGCACCCGCCCCGGCGCCGCTCCTCAAGCTCGCACTCGGAGAGAAGAGCGTCATCGTCCTCGAAGGAGCGAAAGTCGTTCCGACGAAAGCCCTCAACCACGGTTTCCGGTTCCGTTATGAAACGTTAGAACACGCCCTGAAACAACTACTTCATTTGACTTGAAAGGAGCTAGCACGTGAGTAATTTGTTAATTCGTAACGCCCATATCTATCCGATCACCGCACCACATTTTTACGGGGACCTTCGCGTCAAAGACGGCAAAATCGTCGAGATGGCGGACTTGTTGGACCCGCTCGACGGAGAGACGGTCATCGAAGCCGAAGGCAACTTCTTGTTCCCCGGCTTCATCGATGCCCACACCCATCTCGGACTGTATGACGAAGGGACGGGTTCAGTCGGGAACGATGCGAACGAGACCGTCGAGGCGATGACCCCGCACGCACGGGCCATCGATGGCGTCTATCCGCTCGATGAGGGCTTCCGGGAAGCGCTCATGGCCGGGGTGACGGCCGTCCAAGTCATGCCTGGCAGTATGAACGTCATCGGCGGCGTGACGAGTGTCATCAAAACCCATGGCCGCTTCATCGAGGACATGGTGCTCCGCCGCTATGCCGGCCTGAAACTTGCGCTCGGCGAGAACCCGAAGCGCGTCCACAGCATGGGGAAATCCGGCGAGTTGACCCGGATGGGAATCATGGGCTTGTTGCGTGAAGCGTTCCGGACCGTTGATTCGACAAAGACGATCGGCACGTTCGGTAGCCAGATGATTCAATTGGCGCTCGATCGCAAGATGCCGATTCGTGTCCACGCCCACCGCGCCGACGATATTTTATCGGTTGTCCGCTTCGCACAAGAGTTTGACCTCGATTATCGGATTGAGCACTGTACGGAAGGACATCTCGTCGCCGAAAAGTTGCGCGAACTCGGTGTCAAACATGTCACCGTCGGACCAACGTTCACACGGAAGTCGAAAATCGAGCTCCAAAACAAGACGTGGGAGACGTACCGCATCTTACATGAGCACGATATGATCGTCTCCATCACGACGGATCATCCTTATACGCCGGTTCAATATTTGAATTTGTGCGCCGGTCTTGCTGCCCGCGAAGGGCTTCCCGTCGACGTCGCGCTCCGCGCCATCACGATTCATCCGGCTGAATCGCTCGGAGTAGACGACCGCATCGGCTCGCTCGAAATCGGCAAAGATGCCGATCTTGTCCTATGGAGCCACTTCCCGCTCGACTACATGTCGAAGCCGATTATGACCATCGTCGACGGTCACATCGTTTACTCGACGAGCCGCTCGAAAACGCATCACGAGATGTGAGTGACACCAGTCGTGAAAGCGCTCTTATTTTTTTTTTGTGAAGTTGCATTTTATTTACTTGCTTTTTTAAAAAAACTATATAAAATAATCTTGTAACTTCATAAAAGGGAGCAGCCAAGGCAAGTTCGAACAACGAAGCCAGAAGTATGCTTTCGTTACAACTATTCTTCAGCGGTCTGAAATAGGAGGAGGAATGTAAAGGTGCTCAAATTTCGTGAGCTTACCGACTGCGCGGAGTTGTTCGAACTGATGCAACACCCAGATGTCTTTCCATATGTCCGTCAAAAGACGGTCCACTTTGACGAGTTTTTATTTAGCACGAAGCAAATCATCGAGCTAGAAGAGCAAGGAAACATCATCTCACGTACCATCACGAACGAGTTTGGTACCCCAATCGGGACAATCAGCTTGTTCGATGTGGAATCCGGCTATGGATTCCTCGGGACGTGGCTTGGCAAACCGTATCACGGCAAAGGTTACAATCAAGTCGCGAAAGAAGCGTTCTTCTCAGAACTTTTCTTCGAACTTGACATTGAAAGTGTATTTTTGAAAATCCGTCAATCGAATGAGCGTTCAATCGCGGCGGCGGAAAAACTGCCGTACGCTTTCTGCGCCAATGAGATTCGGTCTGAATTACTAACTGAAATCAATCAAGGTGATGTCGAATACGTTCTGTATGAAGTGTCGAAGTCGAGTTTCCAACTTTACTTGCACTCACTCCATGCGCCTGAATTCGACCATACGTACGAAGCTCAGCTCGAAGCATAAGCCAATTCTGACAAAGAATTGGCTTTTTTGTGGCGTTTTTGTGTGGATTTCATGAGGACAACTTTACGACAATGAATATTTCTGTTCTAATTCGGAGAGATAGGTATGATAGAAGTATGAGGGAATTATCACACGTCCTCGTTAACCGTTTTGTAAAGGAGAATGCCCAATGTCAGAACCAACGTTTCGCATCTTAGTGACCGATGATGAAGAACAAATGCGGGATTTACTCGTTTCGAACTTAGAGAAGGAAGGATACGAGACCGTCACAGCAACGAACGGTCTCGAGGCAATCGACTTATTGAAAGAACAGTCGTTCCACCTCGTGCTGCTCGACGTGATGATGCCTGAACTCGACGGCCTCACGGCATGCATGCGCATCCGTGAGTTCTCGAACGTGCCGATCATTATGCTAACGGCCCGCTCAGAAGAACTCGATCGCATCCACGGCTTGAAGATCGGCGCGGACGACTATATCACGAAGCCGTTCAGCCCCCGCGAGTTGCTCGCTCGAATCGAAGCAACGCTTCGTCGGACGCATAATTTCTCGAAAGAACAAGAAACCACGTTCGATACCGGCGTCTTGTCCATCGATATCGATGGCCGTGCGGTCAGCGTGAAAGGCAAAACGGTCAACTTAACCCGGAAAGAGTTCGATTTGCTCTACTTGTTCATCACGAACGAAGAGAAAGTGTTCTCGCGTGAACAATTGCTCGACCAAATTTGGGGGACCGAGTATCACGGTAACCTCCGAACGGTCGACACCCATATCAAGACACTTCGTCTCAAGCTCGGCGAAGCGGGTGGCTACATCCAAACCGTCTGGGGGATCGGCTATAAGTTCGAGGCGACCGTATGAAGCAATACACGATCCGGAAGCGGATTTGGATCACTATCTGGACCGCTAGCCTTTTCTCCGCGTTCGTGTTCATCATCATGACGTTTTACTTGTACGACAAATTTTATGTGCAGACGCAAGAAGAATTGCTCATCAACCGCGGAGAGAAGCTCGTCACCATCTATAAGGCGGACGGCTTCTCTGACGCGTTTTCCGACAGTATGACGTACACGAACGAACTGACCGAGACGAAAGTGTTTCTCTCGTCCGTCCGGGAAGACAGTCTCGGATCGGGCAAGACGTTTTTACGGGAGCAGGACCTCGCCAAGTTGCAAGACGGCTATGCGATTTCTGTTACCCGCAAGCACCCGACCGAAGACGTCGACATCCTCATGTCCGCCTTCCCGCTCATCCGAGACGGCGAACTCGATAATGCGCTCATCCTGTATATGGAGCTGAGTAAAATCAGTGAACCGTTCCAACCGATTCGGCTCATGATCACGTTCTTGCTCATCTTGATGATCGTGAACTTACTCATTTTCGGCACTCAGATTATCGATACAATCATCCAACCGCTCATTCAAATGAAACGAGCGTCCCAAGTGTATGCCAAAGGTGATTTCTCGCACCGCATCCCCATCTATTACGATGATGAGATTGGTGAGCTTGCCGAGACACTGAACCGGATGGCCGAATCGCTCGGTCTCGTCGAAGAACAACGGAAAGAGTTTTTGGCGAACGTGAGCCACGAATTGCGGACGCCACTGTCGTATATTCGCGGTTATACCGAGATGCTTCAAGACCCGTCGCTCGATGACAAAACGAAAGATCAATATTATGAGATTATCGAGAACGAGACCGAACGGTTGCAACGGCTCGTCAACGATTTGCTCGACTTGGCCCAACTCGAGCGTGATTCGTATCCGATGACGAAAGAACCAGTCGTCTATTCGCAAGTGCTCGAAGACGTTCTCTATCGCTTCGAGCCGATCGCGCGGGCGAAAGGCGTCACCATCGAGACGGACCTCGACTTCGACTTGATTATTCTCGGGGACCACGATCGACTTGAGCAAGTCGTCGGGAATTTGCTCGATAACGCGCTCCGCTATACGGAAGCCGGCAAATCGATTCATGTGAAGACGTATGCGACCGCGAACAATGCCGTCACCGAGATTCATGACGAAGGCCGGGGCATCCCGAAAGAAGACCTCGATCAGCTGACGAAACGATTCTATCGCGTCAATAAGTCACGGACACGCGAAGACGGCGGGACCGGACTCGGGCTCGCCATCGCCAAACATATTATGGAGCGCCACGGCGGCTCGATGCACTTCGCCTCAGAAGTCGGCAACGGGACGACCGTCACACTCACGCTCCCCCTTTTACCGGACGAAGATATTTAAAAAACAGACAGCCGCGATGGCTGTCTGTTTTTAGATGTCCTTCCCTTTATAGGCATCATCTGATTCATTCATGAGACGCTCCCGCTCAGCGTGCGTCTGCGGAAAGCCGTTCGCTTGCCACTCGGCCCGGTGATTCGAGTCAAGTTGAGTGAGACCCGCTTCCGCCTCGTCTTTATCTGAATCGACACTTTCCATGCGATCCATCTTGCTCCATGTATCCTCATCGTGGTCTTGCGTCAAGAGCGCTGCCACTTTCGGCGCGACGAGCGCAGCCCCGGCCACACCGAGTACGATTCCCATTAAGACTTTCTTATCCATCCGAATACCCCTCCTTAGTCACTATGTACCGATAATTCCACTGTTCCGCAAAATCGAAACCCGTTTCCTAAAGCGTTTACACAATTTAACAGAGTGGAATAACAATCAACACAAGGAGGCGATGAGGATGAAGAAATCACAGAACCCGTCAAAGCGACCGTTCGATAATCCGGATGCTGTCGATACCGACAAGGAGAGTATCTTCGACCAGGAGGGCATGGAGACCGTCGACCCGATTCCGGTGGAAGAGCTGAACCAAAAAGTGAAGGATGAAAAACAGAAACGACACTCGAAGGACGACTCGGCCAGCGAGAAAAAATATGACGGCAACAAATAAAGATGCGGACGAATTCGTCCGCATCTTTATTTCACGTTAAATCTTTTGGCGAGAAGCCGTATGGTAGCATCTCTTCTTTTGTCATCACTTTCGTCTCTCCGGCCATGTTCGCGAGAATCAACGTAAAGTCGTCACTCGCAAACTCGGCAATGACTTGACGGCAAGCGCCACACGGCGAGATTGGGCCCGCTGTGTCTCCAACGACAACGACCGTCTCGATTGCCTTGCTGCCTTCCGATACCGCTTTGAAGATGGCGGTCCGTTCTGCACACATCGACAACCCGTACGAAGCGTTTTCGACGTTGCAACCCAAAATTTCTTTGCCGGTCTCGTCAATGACGACGGCCCCGACATTGAATTTCGAATACGGTGTATAGGCACGCGACCGTGCATCAATTGCTTTATGGACAAGCTCGTTCACTTTTTCTTGTGGGATCATCTGATGTTCCTCCGCTTCTTAACGTTTATCAAAAGAAGTCTGACATCTGAACTATAGCGTGAAAACACTGTTTTTGCAAGCGTTTTCACAACCCCGTCAATACTTTTTCTTTTTCTTCTTCTCGAAGACGACGATTGACTCGACGTGCGCCGTCTGCGGGAACATATCGTACGGCTGGATATAGTTGATTTTATAGTCGGCTTTCATGAGTTGGTCCGCATCCCGTGCGAGTGTCTGCGGGTTACATGACACGTAGACGATGCGTTTCGCTTTCGATGAGATCATTGCGTTGAGGAGCTGATGATCGACACCAGTGCGCGGCGGATCGACGACGATGACATCTGGAATCCAACCGTCCTTGACCCAGCGCGGAATCCAGTGCTCGGCCCGGCCTTCAACATAGGTTGCATGGCTGAACCCGTTCTCACGCATGTGCGCATTCGCATCTTCGACTGCTTCTGGGACGACTTCCATCCCGCGAATCTCTTTTGCATGTGGCGCGAGCCATAGCCCGATTGAACCGACACCAGCGTACGCATCGATGACCCGTTCTTGACCCGTTAGGCCAGCCGCCTCGACGACTTCCCGATACATGACTTCCGTCTGAGCCGGATTGAGTTGGAAGAACGCACGCGGTGACAAGTGGTAATGGACGTCGTCAAGCTGTTCGTCCATCTTGTCTTGCCCGGCGATATGAACCGTGCGGTACCCGAAGATGACGCCTGAACGGTTCGAGTTAATATTCAAGTGGAACGACACGACGTTCGGCAACGCCATGATGCGGTCACTCAGTTCGTCCAAACGCGGGACATCTTCATTCCCGACGACGAGTACGACTTGGACGTCATCCGTCTTATAGCCCGAGCGGACGATGACGGTACGGGCAAAACCGACGTCACGGCGCGCATCGTATACAGGGATGTCGAGTTCGTTCAAAATACGGACGATGGCGTTGTTGATGTTCGTCGTGTCGCGCTGCTGCACCATGCAGTGTTCGATTGGCACGAGCTCATTCGTGTTCGGCTTGTAGAGCCCTGACACGATTTCACCGCGGCGCGTCGAGAGCGGGAATTGTGACTTGTTGCGGTAATACCAAGGGTTGTCCATCCCTTTCGTACCACGGATATCCGATTTGTCGACGTTCAATTTCGTCTTTTGACGGAAGGCGTTGCGGACGATTTCTTCTTTATAGTCCATCTGCAGGCGCGGACTCATATGTTGAATCTGGCAACCGCCACACTCGTCATAAATCGGACATGGTGGCTTGACCCGGTCCGGTGAATCATTATCGCGCTTGATGACGCGTGCCTCGGCGTAGTTCCGCTCGACGCGCGTAATTTCGACTTTCGCCTTTTCTCCAGGTAATAAGTTCGGAATGAAGATGACCATGCGATCAATCGTCGCGATGCCCTCTCCGTTAATCCCTAGCCGCTCGGCTTGGGCGCTTGTGTATTCTCCTACGATCAGTTTCAATGTGTTTCATCCTTTCGAGATACTTGTTCTAAATCTTTGGCGTAACGTACGACTTTCGCACGTAAGGAATCAATATCAGCTAACAATCGATGCAAATCCTCTGGCGTCGTGAATTCGTCCAACGTATTGACTGATAAGCACAGTAATTCCGTTCTCGATTTTAACACGTTCATTTTTCCTGCCGTATCTGTTCGTGATTTACCCATCTCGTGATCGCTCCTTTGGTTCGTGACAAAGAGTTGTTATTATAGCATACTATTTCGTGTGACTTGATGAAAAGGTGGAATTGATATGCAAAACATCTCGACAACGTTTGATCCGTGGGAAGCATACCTCGATCAAACCGAGTTCGGTCGCCTCGTCCTTTCGAACGTAGAAGTGACGACGACCAAACTATGCAATATGCGCTGCGAGCATTGCGCGGTCGGCTATATGCTCGACCAGACAGAAGAACCCGAAGTCCCGCTCGACTTATTGATTTCGCGTTTGGATGAAATCGAGCATTTACGCGCATTTTCGATTACGGGCGGCGAACCGATGCTGTCGATGAAATCGGTGCGCAACTACGTCGTCCCACTCTTGCGTTACGCTAAGGAGCGCGGCGCCCGCACGCAAATCAACTCAAACTTGACGCTCCCGCTCTCTCGCTACCATCTTATTACCCCTTACCTCGACGTTTTGCACATTTCGCATAACTGGGGAACGGACGCCGACTTCTTAGAGGGCGGTTTCGCGATGATGGACCGAAAACCGAGCGCGGAGGCACGTTTGAAGATGCTTCAGACGATGAAAGACAACGCCCGTGCGCTTACGGCCGAGGGTGTAATCGTATCGGCCGAGACGATGCTCAACAAACGGACGATTCCGCACTTGAAGGCAATCCATGAAGAGATTGTCGCACTCGGCTGTCAACGTCATGAAGTGCACCCAATGTACCCCGCCGATTTTGCAAGTGCGCTCGAGTCGGCGTCGCTCCCTGACACCCGCCAGGCGATTCACGACCTGCTCGATGTCCGGGATGAGAACGTTTGGATGCTGTTCGGAACGTTGCCGTTCTATGCTTGTTCCGAGTTACCGGAAGACCGCGCTTTATTGAAACGGCTCCACGAGGCGAAGAACGTGACCGTGCGAAACGACCCGGATGGCCGCTCGCGCCTCAACACGAACATCTTCGACGGCCAAATCATCGTCACCGACTTCGGCGATGAGCTCGGCACGCTCGGGACGTTGTATGACACCTCGTTCCAAGACGCGTATGAGGCGTGGACGAACAGCAGTTTGAACGCCACACTGTCCTGCCACTGTCCGGCTGTCAAATGCCTCGGCCCGAACGCACTCGTCAAACAAGCGTACTATCCTGAAGTGAACTTCCGGGAACGTGTGGCCGAACCGTTTTAATTACTTCGATTCGGGAAATGTTCAGTATATAAACTGAATCGAGGTGTTTGAAGATGACAGCCATCTATGTATTTATGATCACCGTCATGGCCATCATCATTTTCGGTGGTGTGCTCAGCATCTTATTGACAGCCGCATTCGTTTCAGACAAAGTAGACCGTGATGAAGTATTCAGTCAAGGCAGTTGGGACGATGAACTCTTACACTTGAACCATGTACCCCAACCGATTGACGAGCCAAAAAGCTGAGACTCTTCTCAGCTTTTTACTATGCAATCAATGATGAGGTGAACTATGCAACGCTTTCGATTTTCAATTTTATTACTTGTCGTCTTTATCTCCGGCTTGATTCAAGGTGCGCTCATCCCGCTCTTGTCGACACTCATCGAACGGGACGGCAACCCGGCCTGGTTGAACGGGTTGAACGCGACCATGCTCTATCTCGGGGTCATCGTCTCCGCCCCGCTACTCGAACGGTTCGTCCGCAAGTACGGATTTCGTCCGACCATCGTCCTTGGCATCATCTTGACGGCGCTCGCTACGTTCTTCTTGCCGCTCTGGCCGTCCCTGCTCATGTGGGCGCTCATGCGTTTCGTCATCGGCTTCGGTGACTCGGCGCTCCATTACGGATCCCAAGTGTGGGTCACGTCCGCGAGCGATAAGCGGAGCCTGGGACGAGCAATGGCGTATTACGGGATGGCGTTCAGCCTCGGTTTCGCGGTCGGTCCGCTCATCGCGCCGCTCGTCGACCTTCACTTTTGGCTGCCGTTCCTCGTCTTGATCGTCTTCTGTCTCGCATCCTTGTTCTTGATCTTCAAGGTCGACAATGAGTATCCTGAGGCCGAGAAAGTGAAGACCGACTCGAAAGGACGCATCCGACTCGTCCTCATCGGCGGCGGGTATACGCTCTTACCTGCTTTTACATACGGGTTCCTTGAAGCGAGCTTGAATGCCAACTTACCGATTTTCACAGTCCGTAACGATATCGGGCTCACGCAGACGAGCACGCTCATCACGACGTTCATCGTCGCCTCGATTGTCGTGCAATTACCGCTCGGTCGGCTCGCCGATCACTTCGGGAAAAAGCGGATTCTTCAAATCGTCCTGACACTCGGCACGCTCGTTTTTGCGATCGCCAACCTGGCTGTCGACCATTACGTCTGGCTCCTCGTCTTGTTCGCGCTCGCAGGCGCCGGGCTCGGCTCGACATATTCGCTCGGACTGGCCCATATGACGGAAGTGTTGCCACGTTCGTTGTTACCGACCGGCAATATGCTCTATAGCATCTCGTTCAGCGTAGGTTCGATTAGCGGACCGATGATTGGCGCATTTTGGATCGCGTTACCAAAAGAAGTGTATTTCTTGATGTATACGCTCATTCTTGGGATTTTGGCCGTCAGTTTATTCACGGCGAAAGCCAAGCCGATTGACATCTAAAAGGGAGGGTCTCCGCCGAGACCCTCCCTGTTTCACGTTATTCTTTCAGCGGACCGAGCCTGACATCGTTTCGTTCGAACGCCCGCATGAACACCTCATCGAGCGCGAACGGTTCCGTCTCGAGCGAGGCCAACACATCGGACTTGAGCGTGACTTCAATGACTCGATCATTGATTTGCCATTTCGTCTGAATGTCTTCGCCATGCCTCATAGCACGCGCGTCCACTTGCTCATGATGTTCCTTCAACCCGCGACTTACGCACTTCATCACGTATTTGACATACTCGTCTCGCGGTTGTCGAGAGATGAGTATGTTTCGGACGATTGGATTTCTTGCCACGGTAGCACCCTCCTTTCTTTTCGATTCGCACGCAAGTCTTTACAACGAAGACCGATTTCAACTGAAAGAATTCAGAATTTTTAATATATTTTGCCATGGGAACAAGATTCCGTCAACCATGCCTCTCCCTCACTTTGTCATCGCACTCCCCGATTCGCTCGTCCTTGAAAATATGTGGAGAGATAAATCCCAGCGATGACGAACAACAACCCGACGAGCGCGTTCCATGGAATCGTCTCCCCGAGTAACACGCTCGATAGGACGACACCGAATAAGGGAACAAAGAACATATAGAGCGATACCCGGCTGACCGGATTATATTTCATCAGCGTATTCCATAATGTGAACCCGACCGCCGACAAGAGGGCGAGATACAACAAGAAGAAGAGGGTCGTCACGGTGTAAGGCAGGAACACATCCCCTGGCGCAAGCACGTAACCGACGATGAGTAGTCCGAGCGAGCCAATCACCATCGCCCAAGCCGTCATCGGAGCGACGTCATGCGAGCGCGAATAATCTTTGGCAACCAAATTCCCGAACGCGCCTGAGATCATCGCCATAATCAGCAGAATCTCTCCAATCCCAAACCCGACTTCCGCGCTTGCCGTCGGCCAGTTGGCGATGACGATTCCGGAGAATCCGAGCGTAAGGGCAATCCCTTTCAAGCGATTCAAGCGATCATCCTCATAACGAAAATGAGCGAGTGCCATCTGGAAAAATGACGTCGACCCCGCGATAATCGAGCCCTGCACCCCCGTCGAGATCGAAAGACCGATATAGAAGAACAAATATTGTAAGAACGTCAGAAATGCCCCTAAATGCGCATACGCCTTTAGCTTTTCAGCAGTTAAGCGAATCGGACGCTTGAAGACGAGTCGACTGATGACGAGTAAGAGCAGACCGGCCAATAAAAAGCGTTCCCCGGCAAAGAACAGCTGTTGCCCGTATTCGTTTTCCTGGATATCGAGCGCTTCGTAGCTCAGTTTGATGAACGGAAAGGCGCTCCCCCATAAGAACGTGTTGAATAGGGCTAAGAACGTGACCGTCCAAGGGCGTTGAAATACATTCGGCATGACACAAAAACTCCTTAATCTTTTAGTTTGTGAGTGATTACGTTTGGTGCTAAAATAGACTTACACGATAATCATTATAAATAAGGTATTCACCTTTAATTCGCGTAAAACCTAATAATATCAACAATGGATAATGATAATCATCCTCATTCATTATCATTTAACTGATATATATTCTCAATTAGAAAGAGGTGCTCACATGAACACATCAACCGTCACACACGAAAAAAGCCACGTCTTCAAACGGGCCAGCTGGGTCGAACATATCGAGCTCATCATGGCGCTCATCAGTGGTGTATTGATTGTACTCGCATATATCGCGGAAAGACAAGACGGAGCTCCTGCGCTCTACGTCACTCTGTATTTGACCGCCTTTTTAATCGGCGGATATGCCAAAGCCAAGGAAGGCTTGACCGATACATGGGAGACGCGCTCCTTGAACGTCGAGCTACTCATGATTATCGCCGCCATCGGTGCTGCTTCAATCGGGTACTGGATGGAAGGCGCCATCCTAATCTTCATCTTCGCGTTATCAGGCGCCCTTGAGACGTATACGATGAATAAAAATGAGCGTGCCCTTGAATCGCTCATGGAACTCCAACCTGAGCAGGCGACCCGATTGAACAGCTCGGGCGGCCTCGAGGTCGTCCATATCGACGAACTGCGCGTCGGTGACCACATCTACGTAAGACCCGGCGAGCGCATCCCGGTCGACGGTCGGATTTTGAAAGGTAGCGCCTCGATTGAGGAAGCCGCCATCACCGGTGAATCGATTCCGGTCGACCGGAACGTCGGCGATGAGGTGTATGGATCAAGCGTAAACTTGAACGGTGTCTTGACGCTCGAAGTGACAAAGCTCGCCACAGAGACATTGTTCCAAAAAATCATTCAAATGGTCCAGCAGGCGCAAGAAGAAAAATCACCGTCCGCCCAGTTCATCGACCGGTACGAGGGACGCTACGTTCAAGTCGTGCTCGCCTCCGTCACGGCAATCATCTTGCTAGGCCCGGTATTGACGTCATGGTCGCTCGAGACGAGCATTTACCGCGGGATGATCCTTCTCGTTGTCGCTTCGCCGTGTGCCCTCGTTGCCGCCATCACGCCGGCGGCACTCGCAGCCATTGCCTCGTCTGCTAAACACGGGATTTTATTCAAAGGCGGTGTCCATATCGAAAATATGGGACGTTTGAAAGCCGTCGCGTTCGATAAGACCGGTACGCTCACAATCGGTAAACCAGAAGTCCAAGCGGCGTTGATTCATCCCGATACGACACAAGAACACGTGTATCGCATTGTCAGCTTGATTGAAGAACATTCGATGCATCCGCTCGCCGAGGCGCTCGTTCAGTACACGGGCAGTTATACGGGGGCGATGGAACACTTTAAAGACGTGACTGGGTCTGGGATTGAAGCGACCATCGACGGTGTCGCTTACCGGGTCGGTAAACAGAAATTCGCCGATCGCAGCCACGACTTTTTCCGCGACGAAGTCGAACGTTTGAAAGCGGCCGGCCACACACTCGTATTCATCAGTGACGAAGAGAAGACAATTGGGGCGTTCGCGCTTCGAGACACGTTACGTCCCGAGGCCAAGCAAGCGATCGAGCGACTCAACCACCTCGGCATCGCCACCATCATGATCACGGGTGACAACGAGGCAACAGCACGCGCTATCGCCTCCGAGGCCGGCTTGACCCGCTATATTGCCGAATGTCTTCCGGAAGAGAAAGTCGAGCACATTAAACGATTGAAACAAGAGTATGGCAGCATCGGCATGATTGGTGACGGAATTAACGACGCCCCTGCCCTCGCGACGGCCGATGTCGGGATTGCGATGGGAGAAGGGACGGACGCCGCTCTCGAGACGGCCGACGTCGTCTTGATGAAGAACGATTTGAACCGCCTAAGCTCGGCCATCAAACAGTCGCGTAAGTTGAATCGGGTCGTCCTCCAAAACGTCGTGTTCGCATTAGGGGTCATCCTCGTCTTGATTGCGACGAACATCTTCGAATTGCTCGTCATGCCATTCGCCGTCGTTGGGCACGAAGGATCGACCATCCTCGTTATTTTGAACGGCCTGCGCTTGCTCAGCACGTCATGGGACTGACAAAATTCGACACCTTCCGAAACCGTCATTGAAAGCCGTTGGCGATTTCGCTATAATTGAAACAATGTGTCTAATTAGACCGGAACTGATTAGGAAGATTGGCTAAAGGTGGTACAGTGTATGAATACGATAGCAGTAATCGGCAAAGTGTTTGTCGATATTAAAGGAACCTCGTTCGCCCCGCTCCATAAAGATGCCAAGAACGTCGGTGACATCGCGTTCTCAAACGGCGGAACCGGCCGTAACGTCGCTCAAAATTTAGGTGTCCTCGGCAATGATGTCCGTTTCGTGTCGACCGTGACGAACGATCAAATCGGGATGGGTGTCCTCGAGGAGCTCCGCGGTTTGAATGTGAACGTCGATCACGTCGATTTGCTCGATGACAACGGCATGGGCATGTGGCTGGCCGTCATGGATAACAACGGCGATCTTCAAACGTCGATCTCGAAGCAACCGGACGAGGCGATGATGGAAGAATGTATCCTTCGTCGCATCGATACGGTGTTCGCCGAAAGTCAGGCGGTCGCCATCGACCTCGACTTGTCGGTCAACGTGCTCAACGAGACGATTGAGCTATGCCGCGAGATGAAACTCCCGCTTTACGGCGTGTGTGGCCATCTGTCTGTCATCGAACGGAACCGCCATTTGCTTCAAGGCTTCACCGGCTTCATCTGTAGCCGTGAAGAAGCAGAGATTTTATCTGACATGTCGATTGTCACGGTGGACGATGCGTTACGTGTCGCCGAAGTGCTCGCCATGAAAGGTGCCCCGCTTACAATCGTCACGATGAGTGAACTCGGTGCGGTCTATGTCGACTTGCGTACGAACGAACAAGGCCACGTCCCGACGACGAAAGTGAAAGTCGCCGACTCGACCGGTGCCGGTGACTCGTTCTTCTCCGCTGTCATCTCCGAGTTGATGAAACGTCATCCGATTGAGGATGCGCTCCGACTCGGCATGCGCGTCGCCGGGAAAGTCATCGCCTCGCACGATAACGGTCTGACGCCTGATATGTATGCATCACTCGAACAACCAGCAGCAGATTAACCAACACGCATCGGCCGCGAGTCGATGCGTTTTGTTCACGATTCGAAATCGAAAGGAACGATTCCATTGGTCAGAACGAAATTACGCAGTGCCATCATCCTCGTGAATGAACATGACGAAGTCGCGCTCATTCGCCGAGAAAAAGAGAACCTTTTGTATTATGTCTTCCCAGGTGGCGGAGTCGAATTCGGCCATACCGCCGAAGAGACGGCCGTCCGTGAGGCGTTCGAAGAGCTCGGCGTCCACGTCGAACTCGAAGGGGTAGCCGCTCACGTCGCTTTCAATGGCGAGTTGAACCCGTATTACTGGGCTCGCGTGACCGGTGGCGAATTCGGCACCGGCACCGGCGAAGAGTTTCAAGCCGAACAGACGAATGGTTCATACACACCAATGTGGGTGAAACGCAGCGCGCTCAGCCATTTGCCGGTACGACCGCCGTCACTCGCCGACTTGCTCGCGAACGAGGCCGAGCGCTTTTTCAATAAAACGCTGGCCGAAGACTGATTTTATGTGTAGCCTCCTGACATTTCGGGAAAGAAAGTTTCTAACGATAACGTTCAGGAGGCTCATACATGGATACTACAGAAGTGAAAGAAAAAAAGAATTGGTTCGCCTTCGGGAAAGAGTTGCTTCGTCGCTTCAAAGAACATGATGTTCAAGATTACGGCGCGACGCTCGCTTTTTTTTGGTTCTTATCGATTTTTCCGGGCATCATCTTCATTCTCGCGTTGCTGTCGTTCTTCGACATTTCCCAGGCATCGTTCCAAGAACAGTTGAACAACTTGGCGCCTGGGGCGGCCGCGACTGATTTTTTGACCGGGATTTTTGACGCGATTGGCGAACCGCGCGGCGGACTCCTCTCAATCGGTGCGATTTTGGCGATTTGGTCGGCCGCTAAAGGGGTCGAACGCTTGATTAACATGGCGATTCACGCATACGGGGAAGACAACGAACGAAACTTCTTCGTCAGCAAAGGCATCGCGCTCGGCTTGACGCTCTTGCTCGGTGTCGGCGTACTGTTGCTCATTGTCTCGAACGTGTTCGGTTCACAAATCATCGACTTTTTGATGCGCTTCATCCCCATCTCAGGGGCTGACGTCATCTTGATTAACGTGTTCCGCTACGTGTTGACGACCGTCATCTTGATTTTGACGCTCTCGATTTTTTATAAGATTGCTCCTCAACAACACGTGTTTTGGAAGAGCACGATTCCAGGCGCGATCTTCGGCGTCATCGCCTGGCAGCTCGTCTCACTCGGATTCAGCCTGTACGTCTCAAACTTCGGCAACTACGATTCGACGTACGGTTCACTCGGGGGGATTATCGTCACGTTGCTCTGGTTACAATTGACCGGCATGATCATTTTGATCGGGTCAGAAATCAATGCTACTTGGCAACGTTTCTTCAAAACGCCGAGCGAACGTGAGTACGAGAAAAACTATAAGAAAAATAAAAAGTCCAAATCGAAAGATTCGGACGAGGACGAGTATAAAGACATTCCCGTCAACACATACGGGTAACGAAAGAAAGGCGGTCTCTGCAGGAGAGACCGCCTTTTACGTTATGCTTCGACGACATCGAGACGTCCCGTCGCCGGATCGATGACGAATCCGTGGACGTTCGTGCCCGGTGGCAAGAGTGGATGGTTTTTGATGAGACTGACCGAGTTGACGACGTTCGCTTCGACCGAGTCAAACCCGTGTAACCACTTCTCCAAATCCATACCCGACGATTTGAGCGTCTGGAGCGTTTGCGGTTCGATCCCGCGACGCTCCATTTCGCCGATGACCGCGTTTGGGTCGATGGCCGCCATCCCGCAATCATAGTGCCCGATGACGATGACTTCTTCCGCTCCGAGCGCATACAGCGCGACAAGAATGGAACGCATGACCGAACCGAACGGATGTGATAGGACAGCACCCGCATTTTTTATAATTTTAGCATCCCCGTTTTTCAAACCGAGAGCTTTCGGCAGTAACGCCGTCAGACGTGTATCCATACATGTTAAAATGACAATTTTCTTATCGGGGAACTTGTCCGAGACGAACTCTTCGTATTGTTTCTCCGAGACGAATTTTTCATTGAACGCTAACATTTCTTGAACGACTGACATATGGTTCCCTCCTTTTATTTACGCGATGAATCGCGCGACCATCAAACCGATGACCATCCAAGCACCGAACAACGTGTTCACTTTTGCGGTCATCGCCATCGCTGGCATCAATTGAGCCGGTTCCTGTTTGATCCAAAAGCGTTTCACCGCCCGAATCATAATCGGAATGGTCAAGAGTGACAACAGCACCCAAGGCGTCACGCCAAACCCGACGACAGCGACGATAATGCCAATCAACGCCGCGATAAAGAATCCGGCTAAGACGAGAACCGCACGTCGATGTCCGACGAGACAGGCAATCGTTTTGCGCCCGTTCACTTTATCGTTATCTAAGTCGCGAATATTGTTCGCGAGCAAGATGGCCCCGATTAACAGCGCCATCGGGAACGACACGAGCAACAGCTCCGTCGTCACCGTTCCGATTTGGATGTATCCTGAAATCCCGATAATGACATACCCCATGAACAGACCGGCGACGAGTTCACCGAACGGTGTATAGGCGATGGGAAGCGGACCTCCTGTATAGAGGAACCCGACGACCATCGACAACACGCCGATCCAAATCAAGTGCCAGCTCGTCGAAGCGGCGATATAAAGACCGAGCACGGCCGCTACCCCGTACATCCCAAGGGCAATCCCGAGGACTTGGCCCGGTGTGAATCCATCGCGTACGATTGAACCACCGATTCCGATTGACCCTTCATGGTCGAGCCCGCGCTTATAATCGTAATACTCATTGAATAAATTCGTCGCGATTTGAATCAAGACCGAGGCGATGAGCATCGCCAGGAACAGTCCCCATTTCAATTCGACTTGCCCGAGGACGATGAACGTCCCTAACAGCACCGGTATGAAGCTCGCCGTCAATGTGTGCGGACGAATCATGCGCCAATAGGCACCTTTCTCTCTCTTCTTCATGCACTTCCCTCCCTTCGTTAGTTTACGTCTCTTTAAAAAAATCTGTCAATGCCCGTCGCTCGAACGGTTCCCTTCACTTTCCCGAGCATTTGACGGCCAGTTCTGCCGTGAAGTCATGATACACTAAAGAATGAGAATTCCATTGGATTGAGGAGGCTTTTCTTACATGCCAGATACTCAAACACACATTAAACAACGAATCGAGCAAGCCCATAAACGGGCACGTGCTTGGCAACGGCCGGTCTTGGCCTCCTACACGTGGGAGATCCCTTCGTTCGACGCGTTTCATATCATTCAAAATACCGAAACGTCCCATTATTATTTTTCGACACCCGACCGCTCCCTCGAGATGCTCGGATGTGCCGATGCGCTCGTGTTGACGGCTTCTGGCCCGGAACGGTTCCAACGGTTGCAATATGATTGGAGCCTGCACCGCCGGGACGTCGATGCGGTCATTTATGCGTTCTCAGGCTTCTCGTTCGACACGTTCATCCGCCCCCAGAAAAATATGTGGGAAGCGTTCGGCGAAGCGTCATTGGTCGTGCCTAAATTTTTATATCGCCGTTCGGGTGACAAACACACGTTGACCGTCTCGACACTCGTCTCCGCGAAACGTTCAGTCGAACAATATTTGATTCAACTGGCCGATCAGCTCGCCCAGTTCAACGCGTTGCACGCTCCCGACGAGCAGGCACCGACCTACTCTCAAGTGAAAGATGGCGTCGACCACTTCAAGTCGAGCTTCCAACAAGCCAAACTGAACATCTCGGAAGAACGCGTCGAGAAAATCGTCATCGCCCGTGAAGAGATATATCAAACATCAGAAGAGCCGTTCCCGTTCGCGACGACGTTACGCCATTTGTCAGAACATCAAACGGGCAGTTACGTCTTCTTATATCAACCGAAGCGAGAAATCGGCTTTTTCGGGGCGACCCCGGAGCGCCTCGTCAAAAAACAAGGACCGTACATCGAAACGGCAGCCATCGCCGGAACGATTAAACGACCGGACACAGAAATCGAGGCGGATGTAGCCAAACAGACGCTGTTGCACGATGCGAAGAATTTAGATGAGCATCAAATTGTCGTGAAGGACATTAAAAACGCCCTCACTCCATACGCGGCTACTATCAAGGCACCCGAAACGCCGCGTATATTAGAAAATCGCTCGGTGTTCCATCTGCATACACCGATTCAAGCGACGCTCGATACGAACGCGTCATTGCTGTCCATCATCGAGTCGCTCCACCCGACCCCCGCGCTCGGCGGTTCACCGAAACGGACGTCTGTCCGCTTATTGCGTGAGATTGAGCGCTTCGACCGCGGTTGGTACGGTTCGCCGTTCGGCTGGTTGAATACGGAAGGAGAAGGCGAATTCGTCGTCTCAATCCGATCCGCCCTCGTGCATCACCAATTCGTGGCGCTATACGCAGGCTGTGGAATCGTCCAAGAGTCTGAGCTCGAAGCGGAACTCGCCGAGACGGAAATCAAGCTCAGTCCAATCAAGCAAGCACTCGGGTTGGACAAAGTAAGCGCAGGAGGCAATCAAGCATGAATGAAACGTTAACGGATTGGGTCGCCCAGATGATGAACCGGCTCGTCGAACAAGGCGTCGAGGATATCGTCATCAGTCCCGGTTCGCGCTCGACCCCGCTGGCCATGGCCGCTTATCTTCATCCGAGCGTCCGTCATCATATCATCGTCGATGAACGTTCGGCCGCCTTCTTCGCTCTCGGCTTGACCCGCTCGACCTCATCGTTGCGACCGGTCGCGCTCATCTGCACGAGTGGCACCGCTGCGACCAACTACTTTTCCGCGGTGGCCGAGGCAAACATCTCGCAGTTGCCGCTCATCGTATTGACGACAGACCGTCCGCATGAACTACGGAACGTCGGCGCTCCTCAAGCAATCGATCAAGTCCGGCTGTACGGCGAGCACGTCAAAGCGAGCATCGACCTCCCTGTTCCTGAAGCTGCCAGCCAGCGCTACATGGAACAAGCGGTGACACGGCTCATTCGAACGAGCATGCACGCGCCGTTCGGACCAGTCCACGTGAACATCCCGTTCCGCGAGCCGTTATTGCCGGACATCGAACGCTTAACGTCACTGCTTGAAGGGGACACCGAATTGTCTGAACCGACCTATCTCAAACCGACAACAAGTGACGTCAACCGCTTCAAACGAGACATCGATGTTGACCGTCTCGCCTTCCTCGTCGGTCCCGGGACACCGGCGTCATGGCTTGAGCCGATTTATAAAGCGGCGCGAACGTATCATATCCCGATTTTCGCCGACCCGTTGAGCGGGATGCGCCGATTTGATCACGTGCTGACGAACTACGACACATGGCTCGCGAGCGAGCATCGGACGGAATGGACGCCTGACACGGTCGTCCGCTTCGGCGCCGCTCCCGTCTCGAAACGATTGAACCAGTGGCTCCAGGACGTCCCGTGCGTCTTGATTGAGCAACCGGGCTCGTTCCGCGACCCGTCAAATCATGCTACGGTCGTGTACGGAGATGCGATTGATTATGTAGCCGCCATCAACAAAAACTATGACGTCGACTTATTCGATCGGTTCGCGTTGTTCGAACAGATCACCGAATCCGCGAAACCTGCTTTGAGCGGAGAAAGTGCATTGACGCGTCATTTGCTAGCGTCACGTCTCGAACGCATCTTCGTTAGCAATAGCATGCCGATTCGTGATATCGATACGACACTTTCAGCCGGTCAGTCGATTGACGTCGTCGCCAACCGCGGGGCGAATGGGATTGACGGCATCATCTCGAGCGCGCTCGGTGCCTGTCACGATACGGACAAGGCTGCCCTGTTAATTGGCGACTTGGCGTTTTATCATGACAGCAACGCGCTCCAACTCGTCAAATCGCACCCAGGTACGTTCTCCATCGTCGTCGTCAACAACGACGGGGGCGGCATCTTCTCCTTCTTGCCACAAGCTTCGATTGCACCGCAAATGTTCGAGGACTTGTTCGGGACGCCGCTGCAGTTGAATCTACGTGGATTCGCTGACACGTACGGGCTCAGCTATCAACGGCTCGAGCAGCCTGAAGACGTCACGGCCGCCATCGAGGCGGGCGTCCAACTCATCGAGTTCCCATCCGACCGTACGACGAACGTGGCGGAGCACCGTCGTTGGACTGCTTCGCTCACGGACCGCTTGGCGACGGGGAATGAGTCGTGATGCGTCCGCTGCGAGGCGTCTCGTACGAGGTGCTCGAACGCGGCAACGGCCGGCCGGTCTTGCTGTTGCACGGCTTCACAGGAAACGCGGGATGGCTTTCCCGCTTCCCGGAACTACCCGTCCGACTCGTCGCCCCGACACTGTTGCAACATGGTGAAACGGGACATCAGCCGGTCGAGCGTACCAAGATGAGTCAACAGGTAAAAGACTTGTCGGCGCTACTCGATACGGACGAAGGTCCGTGGACGGTCGTCGGTTACTCGCTCGGCGGACGTGTCGGCATGACACTCGCCGCCTATGATGATCGAGTCACCCATTTTATCGGCATTAGCACGACGCCCGGACTCAGTGCGGCCGAGCGTCGACAACGCCGGCTTCAAGACGAAAAGCTCGCCGAATTCATCGAGCAAGCAGGACTTGAGGCGTTCGTCGACCGTTGGGAACAGCTTCCGCTCTGGCATCAGACTGATGAGATGCGTGCCGCACTCCGTCCTGAGCGGTTGGCCCAACATCCAGCTGCACTCGCGGACAGCCTTCGCGCTATCGGGACGGGCAGCATGCCGTCGCTCTGGCCGCTACTCGAGCGCTTACCTCGCACCGATTTGATTGTCGGAGAACACGATGTGAAGTTTCAACAGATTGCTCGGAACATGCAGTTGATCCGTCCCGATATTGAAATTCATGAAATTTCGGACGCATCTCATGCTCCACATGTCGAGAATGCCCAACAATTTGGTACAATGATAGAGAAATTGATTTTAGGGGGAATTTAAATGGAATCAGTAGCAAACTGGACATCGGTCCGCACGTACGAAGATATCAAGTACGAGAAGTGGAACGGCATCGCCAAAATCACCATCAACCGTCCGGAAGTACGGAACGCGTTCCGTCCACTCACGGTAAACGAGCTCATCGACGCGTTCGCACGCGCCCGTGACGATAAAGAAGTCGGTGCCATCATCTTGACTGGTGAAGGCGATCAAGCCTTCTGCTCAGGCGGCGACCAAAAAGTACGCGGCCACGGCGGCTACGTCGGTGACGACGAGATTCCACGCTTGAACGTCCTCGACCTTCAACGCTTGATTCGCGTCATCCCGAAACCCGTTATCGCCATGGTAGCCGGTTATGCAATCGGTGGCGGACACGTCTTGCACGTCGTCTGTGACTTGACGATTGCAGCCGACAACGCCCGTTTCGGTCAAACTGGACCAAAAGTGGGCTCGTTCGATGCCGGTTACGGTTCAGGTTACTTGGCTCGCATCATCGGCCACAAGAAAGCACGCGAAATCTGGTACCTCTGCCGTCAATACGACGCACAGCAAGCGCTTGACATGGGACTCGTCAACACGGTCGTCCCACTCGAGCAACTTGAAGCCGAGACGATCCAATGGTGCCAAGAGATCTTGCAACACTCTCCGACGGCCCTTCGCTTCTTGAAGGCAGCGATGAACGCCGACACGGACGGACTTGCAGGACTTCAACAGCTTGCCGGCGACGCGACGCTTCTCTACTACACGACAGACGAAGCGAAAGAAGGACGCGACGCTTTCAAAGAAAAACGCGACCCAGACTTCGGTCAGTTCCCGCGTTTCCCGTAAATCGACAAAGAGTAGCGACTTCGCTACTCTTTTTTTGGAGGTCCTGATGATGAATCGTTATGTGACACAACATCGACGTGACGCCATGGCACTCGTCACCGCGTCCGTCAGTTTGACCTGGGCCGAGTTAAGCGCGGAGAGTGCCCGTTTAGCCCACTTCTTGGAACGGGTCGCACCCGAAGCCCGCCATATCGGATTACGCGCTGCGAACAGCGCTGATTATGTCATCGCTGTCCATGCCATCCAGTTACTCGGAAAAGTGCTCGTTCCGCTCAACACACGGTTGACGATGAGCGAACTGGCAGGACAAATCGAGACGGCCGATATCGATGTATTGCTCGTCGATGAACCGATTGACCTGTCGATCACCCAATTCGCGTTGACGTCACGAGATGAGGCGTCACTCGCCACACCGCACGAGTGGGCAGACGATGAAGTCATGTCGCTCATGTTCACCTCAGGCACGACCGGTCGAGCCAAGGCCGTAAAGCAGACGTTCGGCAATCACATCGCGAGCGCCGAGGCGGCCAAGACGCGCCTCGGATATGGGATGAGTGATCGGATGCTCATCGTCACGCCACTCTTCCATATGAGCGGACTCGCCCAAGTGTATCGGAGCGCCCGTTTCGGTTCGACATTATACGTCGAACCGAGGTTCGATGTCGTCCAGACACTCGAGTTGATTGAGACGGCAAGAATCACCCACATCTCGCTTGTCGCCGTCATGCTTCAGCGTCTCCTCGACGCAGGTCTTTCCCGCCATCAGCTACGACTTCTGCTCGTCGGTGGTGGTCCCGTACCGCGCCCGTTGCTCGAAGAAGCCGAGCGGCGGCAGTTACCGGTCGCCCAGACGTACGGAATGACGGAGACGTGTTCGCAAGTCGCGACGCTCTTGCCATCCGAGGCGCTCGCCCACATCGGTTCGAGCGGTCAATCGATTGCGCCGACCCAACTCCGTATCAATGCGGATGGGGAGATTGAAGTGAACGGACCGACGGTGACCCCTGGTTACTATAGACAGCCAGAGGCCGACGCCTGGACGCCCGACGGCTATTGGCAGACCGGTGATCTCGGCACAATCAAGGATGGTTACTTGTACGTCCATGACCGTCGCAGTGACTTGATTATCTCTGGCGGCGAGAACATTTATCCAGCCGAAATCGAGAGCGTGTTATTGCGTTGCCAGGGCATTCAAGACGTAGGGGTCGTCGGTCGTCCCGACCCGACTTGGGGAGCGATACCTGTCGCCTTCACGGTCGGTACGTTCGATTTCGATGAGGCAATTCAGCTGTTGCACGACCATCTGGCGTCTTATAAACATCCGAAAGCATGGATTGCCGTCGACGAGTTGCCTCGTAACGCCAACGGTAAATTGATGCGTCATCGCTTAAAGGAGGCTGACCATGATTCGTCGCGCTGAACTGTATATCGTCCCCCTCACGTTCAAACATCCGATTGTCACCGCCCACGCCGTGTTGACGACGAGACGGACGGTCATTCTCCGTCTGGAGACGGTCGACGGTGTTGTCGGCTACGGGGAAGGTGTCGCGTTCGAGACGCCATGGTATACGGCTGAGACCGTCCGCTCCGTCATCGATACGTCCGCTTTAATTATCCAACTGTTGAAAGGAATGACGTTGTCCGCCGCCTCGTTCGGTACCCATGTCAGCTCCATCATCGGCCACCCGATGGCGAAAGCGATGTGGGAAAGCGCTCTATGGGAGGTGGAAGCGGCCCGCGCGAATCAGACATTAAAACAATACGTCCAAGCCGGCGACACCGTGGCCTGTGGCCGGACCATTGGCATCGGTCTGCTCAGTCAAACATTGAACGCCATCGAGTCTGCGCTCGCGTCCGGATTCGACCGGATCAAGTTAAAAGCGTCCCCGCATGAACTACTCCCTGCGCTCGGCGAAATTCGGAACAATTTTCCGGACGCCCCGCTCATGATTGATTTGAACGGAAGTGGCTCCGAGCAACCGCTTGACTGGTTTGAGGCGTTAGATACCTACCGTCTCTTGATGATTGAGCAGCCTTATCCGAGCACACATTGGGTCGAGACAGCAGACTTGCAGGCACGGCTCACCACACCGATTTGTCTCGATGAATCGATCAGTTCGGCTCAAGACGTGGCGACGATGCATCGACTTCGAGCCGGTCGCATCGTCAATATCAAACCGGCCCGCGTCGGCGGCTGGAGCGAGGCACTCGCGATTCGCGATAGCGGCACCCCCTACTGGGTTGGTGGTATGTATGAGTCCTCCATCGGCCGTTATCACACGCTCTTATTCGCCTCAATGAGCGGAGCCGCCTACCCGGCCGATATGGCCGGGACGAGCGCTTACTTCGAGACCGATTTGCTCGATACCCCGCTTGAGGTCGAGAACGGACAGTTGATGCTTCCCGACCAGGTCGCACCGGATTGGACGACAATCGAGCAACTGAGCGAACAGACAGTTCGACTCCTGTAAAAACTCCGCAAAAAAAGCGGCAGACCTCGCGTCTGCCGCTTTTTCATCGTTAACGGAATGTGCCCGTCAACACTTCATAGCCGTCTTTCGTGACGACGACCGTGTGCTCGAATTGAGAGACGAGGCTGTTGTTCGGGGTGAACAACGACCAGCCGTCTTCTTCCGATTGATAGACGATTTCGTCTTGCGTCGAGATGAATGTCTCGACGGCAATGACTTGACCTTCCTTCAAAATGTCGTTCTCTTCACGACTATAATAGTTCGAGATCGTCTCCGGCTCCCCATGAAGGGTGCGCCCAAGACCATGGCCCGCTAAGTTGCGGATGACCGTGAAGCCGTTCTTCCGGGCATCGGCATAAATCGCCTTGCCGATTTGGTTGACCTTGACGCCCGCCTTCACTTTGCTGAGACCCGCTTCGAGCGAGGTCAATGACACTTCGACCAAACGCTCGTGTTTAGCCGATTTCGGTGTGCCCGCGATGACCGTACGCCCAGTGTCGGCATAGTAACCATCCTTCACGGCCGAGACGTCGACGTTGACCACGTCGCCGTCTTGGATGACGAGGTCACCTGGAATCCCATGGGCTGCGACTTCATTGATGGAGATACACGTATAACCCGGGAACTCATACATCGTGATTGGGGCCGAGGCGGCCCCTTCCGCTTCCAAAATACGTTGTCCAATCTCATCCAACTGTTTCGTCGTCATGCCCGGTTTGACCGCTTTCGCCATCTCGTCGCGCGCCAAGGCGACAATCCGTCCAATCTCACGCAATGCATCGTAATCATAATCTAACATCGTTTTCCCTCTCAATCTAATAGTCGATTTTGATATAAGAACTCTTCTGATAAATCCGCAAACAAGAACATGCCATCCGGTAACGGATAACTGAACGTCCGTGTCACTTCGTTCGAGCTGAAGTCACGATAATCCTCGGACAAGTAGCCTCGTCCGCGCACGTCCATCGCCGCCATCGTGCGAATGAAGTACGGCCGGAAACTCCAGTTATAGCCGCGATACGTATTGTCGACTGTCCAATTTGACTGCGCCTGATAGACGTTCGCGCTCGTCTGGAACCCGGTTTGGTCCGTCAAATAGTAGCGGACGAACGTTCCTTCGAGTTTCGGCGCAATATGGAGCAACCATTCATCTTTTTTATCGCGCGACCACTTCCCGCTTTGGACGAGGTCGTGAATTTGTTTATGGAGTTCGAACTCAAGCTCATACAATCGCTTGATCCGCTCTTGATCGTGCAAGAAGAATGACGGCACTTCTTGTGTCAAGACGCTCATGCCTTTCGCTTCGCGCGGCGGTGTCGCATCACCTTGACCCAGGAGTCCACCCATATAATAACGTCCGCCATGACGCCACGCATAACGCAGCTGCCCGAGGTGATCAATTGATTTGTACAAGAGCGGAGCCCCGAGACGGGAAGCGATATATTCCATCGTCTGAAGCATTTGCGGATACGTGACCGATAACGTCTTCTTCTCGACCATCGTCGCCAAATCGACGAGTAGCATCTCAGGCGCCACCGTCATGATATCTTCAATGCTTGTCGACTCAGCGAAGTCGAGCGCGACTTTGACACCGGACGAACGATAATATTGGACGACTCGTGACAAACGTGACACGTCGACGAGGTCAGTCCCTTGAAGTGTCACATAAATGCGATGGAGCGGGAAGTTCAACTCCCGCAGCGGGGCCAAAAACGCCTCGCCGCCTTGATCGAGAATCCATTCTGACCGACATCGGAACGTGACGAATTGCGTTTCGTCCCGCAACTGTTCGGCGGCAAGACGCTCCATGCGTTTAGCGATGTCGAGCTGATACTCCAGCGGAACGTCATCGTCATAAAAGAAAGGGGTGAGCGATTCGCCCCTGAACTGCCCATGCACCATATACCCCTCTACTTGAAAGGTAGCAGCCCCGAGAATCGGTTCAAATGTCACTTCGACTTCCTCTGGGTTCATCATCACATCCACTGCATCCACCTTGATCACCTCGTCTTTTTTTCTAAACACGAAAGCGAGCTGGGCTCAGCTCGCTCGTGTATGCACATACATATAGGCACCGAAACAAGCAATGAAATATACGATACTCATTACACCGTACCCGATTCCCATCTTCCCACCGACGCCGATGGCCATCACCAGCCAAATCATGGCGCCGAACAGGAGCGTGGCGACCGGGATATATCGGAAATTCGGACGCTCGGTCCGCGTTATAATCGGTTTCAAAGCCAGGACGCACGCCAATAGTATGACGAGACCAAAACCTAGTTCAATCATCCGTTGACACCTCATTTTTCTGTCTCTACTCGTTTAGTGTAGCATGACACCAAAAAAAAAACCGCAAATCCACTTAGGGAGATGCGGTTTTGGGTTATTGATTAGTCACGCGGACGGCGTGGGCCACGGTCGTCTGAACGACGACGGTCTTCTCCACCCGTGCGTTTGCCACGGTATCCACCGCCGCCACCGCTACGTCCACCACGGTCACCGCCGCCACGACGTTCGCCGCCGCCACTGCGATTTCCACGGTATCCACCACGGTCGTTGCGTCCACCTTGACGTTTGACGCGAACTGGTTCTGCATACGAGATTTCAACCGGAGTTGAATCTGGCTCTTTCGTCAATCCACGAAGTGCCGCTGCGAGAAGCTCGACTGCTTCGTATTCTTCAAGAAGCTCAGTCGCAAGTTGCGTGTAAGCTTTGAAGTCGCCCGCTTGTACACGTTCGATCAAATCTTCAGCCGATTGCTTTTGGTTGCCCTCAAGCACTTCTGCGATTGTCGGAACGTGACGACGGTTCATCTTCTTGTTTGTTACGCGTTCGATTGCTTTGACTTGACCGAATTCACGTGGCGTGATGAACGTAAGAGCTGTACCTGTTTTACCAGCACGGCCTGTACGTCCGATACGGTGCACGTAGCTTTCCGGGTCTTGTGGGACGTCAAAGTTGTAAACGTGTGTAACGCCTGTGATATCAAGACCACGTGCCGCTACGTCTGTTGCGACCAAGATGTCAATCGTGCTGTTTTTGAAGCGACGAATGACTTGGTCACGTTTTGATTGCGTTAAGTCACCGTGAAGACCATCAGCCGTGTAACCACGTTTGATCAGTGCTTCTGTCACTTCGTCAACACGTTTCTTCGTACGAGCGAAGATGATGCTGAGTTCTGGTGAGTCGATGTCGATCAAACGGCAAAGCGTATCGAATTTTTGGCCTTCGCGCAATTCGAGGAATTGTTGGTTGATGTTCTCAACTGTCATTTCCTTCGCTTTGACTTTGATGATTGTCGGCGACTTCATGAAGCGCTCAGCAATCTTCTTGATTTGTGGTGGCATTGTTGCAGAGAAGAGAAGCGTTTGACGTTCAGCCGGAAGGCCTTTCAAAATCATCTCGATATCTTCAACGAAGCCCATGTTGAGCATTTCATCTGCCTCATCCAAGATCACTGTTTGGATCTCGTCGAGTTTGATCGTCTTGCGTTTCATGTGGTCCATGAGACGTCCAGGTGTCGCAACGACGATTTGTGGGTTCTTTTTCAAACCACGGATTTGGCGGTCGATTTGTTGACCACCATATACTGGAAGTGCGTAAACGCGCTTCGATTCACCAATTTTGTTCAATTCTTCTGCAACTTGAATCGCAAGTTCACGTGTCGGTGCAAGAACAAGTGCTTGGACTTGACGTGCCTTTGTGTCGATTCGCTCAATTGTCGGAATACCGAAAGCTGCTGTTTTCCCTGTACCTGTTTGCGCTTGACCTAATACGTCCACTCCTGTGAGTGCGACAGGAATTGTCTCAGCTTGGATCGGTGTAGCTTCTTCGAAGCCCATTTTGAGTACACCTTTTACTAATACTTCACTTAACTGTAAATCTTGGAATTTTGTCAAATTATATTCTCCTTTTTTCATACAAAAAACGTCTGAGGTTTAGTTCTACAGACGTTTTTACAATGTTTCCTCGTAGTCAACTCTTACTACTATAACGCATTTGTTTCTAAAATGAAAGAAATACATTCTAAAACTTTTTATAGCCACCTGGACATGAGTTATCTTATTTCAATTTATAGCCATTGTCGAGTTTTTCAACTTGCTTTTCTTTCAGCAGTTTCCCGAGCGCCCGTTTGAACGCTGCTTTACTCATCCCGAACTCACGATCGATCACATCCGGCGCCGTCTTGTCGCCGTAAGGCATTTGGCCGCCGCGCTCTTCAATGTAGGCACGGATACTTTCCGCATCCGGGTCGATCGCCTCATAGGCCCGAGGTTTCATTGAGACGAGGACCGTCCCGTCTTGCTTCACTTGTGTCACGCGCACCGTCAATTGCTCACCGAGGCGCGGCCAACGTGTCATCTCTGCTTCATGTAGGAAGCCAAGCGACTCGTTCTCGACCCAGACGTTCACACCGACGTCGCGTCGATTGACGACGATTGCCTGCACATCTTGGTTGCCCCACTCTTCTTTGGCGGGACGCGCCAATAAGTTCAAGTACGCATAATGAGCCGGTTCGCCGAGGAGGCGGCTCTTTTGGTCGTACTTGAGACGAATGCATAGCTTGTCTCCTTCTTTCGGCCAATACGACCGGTTCTCAGGAAGATCATCTAATGAGACGAGTACATCTTTTTGAATCCCGATATTGACGAACACACCCGTGTTATACCGGACCCCTGTCACTTCATACCATTCATAGTCATCGAACGTGACACTAGGAATCGTCATCGTCGAAGCGAGACGTCCTTCCGAGTCGTGATAAAGGAAGACGCGTACCGTCTGTCCGACCGCAACTTCTTCTGTTTGTTCTTTTCGATGAAGGAGTACCTCTTCGCGACCGTTTCCGATAAACACTCCAAAATCAGCTGAACGTTCCGCGACCAAGTCTACTACTTCTCCTGCACGTAATGCCATACAATCCACATCCTTTTTCATCTATTACTGTCAGTATACCTACCTACACACGTTCCTAATCATATCATGTTCGATTTCATTGCTCCGCTTAATTGTGTCTAAATTGTGAACGAGAGACGAAGACGCATATGACCGATTGGCGAGCATTCTAACGTCTTTATTTCAACTTTTGTGACAATTTTGTGAACGTGCATTTTCCATCTAGTATCCACATTTTGAAAACGTTATTATTAAGGAAGTGTTGTTTAACGAATTAGGTTTCAGCCATGGCCGAACGGGGGATAATAAATGTTTGATGTTCAATCTCGATCATTTGCGAAGCGCTTTATGAAAGGCTTATTGATTGCTTTCTTCGCGCTACTCGCTTCACTTAGCTTCATTTTCTCAAACGGAGTCGATACAAACGTATCTTCATCCGTCACGATGGTCCAAGAGTAAACGCCCTCTCCTGACAGAAGGCGTTTTTTTGTTTTGTTCCGACAAAAAAAGGGATTTTTTGTGCAGCTGTCGAACGAACATAACGTTCGGCTTTTACTATTGAATCATCTGGGAAGGGAGAGCCACTCATGCTATTTTATTTTCTCACCACGATTCTTTCGGTCGTCGGTTTGTCCGTCTCGCTCCAAACCGGTTTTTTCAAAGACCCGATCGGTACATTCCTGTTCGCCGTATTGCTCGCCATGGGCTTATCTTCATTTAAACAGTTAGTCGCACAAACGAACGTCTTATTGATTGAACGCCGCAACCAGAAAAAAATCAAACGCATCGTGGCACGTATGCATTCAAGTACACGTAAACGTTCTACATAACACTCGTCTTCACCCTCCACTTTTGTTATTCTATTGTAGACAGAGAGCAAAACGGACTCAACCCGTAGGAGGCACAAACACGTATGAATGAAATCCCTTTATCGAACGAATGGCTATTACGTTATTCACCTGTCATGGAGCTATGGCTGAAAGAAGACGGCATCTTGCTCGTCGACGATGACAACCGGATTCGACTCACCCTCGAAATCGGCACTGATCACGTCATGCAGTTCAAGAGCATCGATCAAGACGGGGCTTACTTTGCCGTGGACCCGGTGAATAAACGAATCACGTTCGAACTCGAGGAAGAAGAAGAGGAAAGCGAATCTCGCTTCTGGGAATAAGGATTCATGCCGAAGAGTCGGATTCTCGCTTAGAGAAGAAGACTCTTTCTTCGTGTCCAGACTAACAGTTGTACGATTGAAAGGAGAATGACTCATGATCCGCACCGCCATCTGGTTTATCACCTTTTTTGCCGTCTTACCGCTGACGCTTCCGTTCTATCCGAAAGCGAAACGGCTGACGCCGCCCGAACGTTACGCGTACGTTCAAACCGTCGCCTATACATGGGCAAGCTTTCTACTCCGGATTGCCGGCGCTCGCGTCCGCGTTCACGGCCAAGAGAACATTCCGAATGAACCGGTCGTCTACGTCGCGAACCACCAAGGGAACTTCGATGTCCCGATCATGATCACGGCGACAAAACATCCGAAAGCGTTCATCTCAAAAATCGAAGTTCAAAAGTTCCCAATCATCCCACGTTGGATGGAACTAATGGGTTGTATCTTCATCGACCGCAGCGACCGCCGCCAGTCGATTAAAGCCATCCGCTCCGGCGTCAAGACGATTCAATCCGGCCAATCGATTATCGTCTTCCCGGAAGGCACCCGCTCGAAAGGCGGGCCGATTAAAGAGTTTAAAGCCGGCAGCCTGACGCTCGCCACATCAAGTGGCGCCAAGATTGTCCCGGTTGCCATCAAAGGCAGTCATCATTTGCTCGAAACGAAAAATCGTATCACCCCTGGGACGGTCGACGTCACCTTTTTACCGGTCATCGATCCGGCCGACGTCCCGAACAAAGAAATCGCCGCGCTTGCGGAGACGAGGATTCGCCGCGTTGTTGAAGGAGAAGAATCATGAGCTTATTAACGATTGAAGGTATCCACAAAGAATTTGCAGATAAAGTGTTATTCGATGACGTCACGATGACGATTCATCCAGGCAATCGCATCGGTGTGATTGGAGTCAACGGCTCTGGAAAATCGACGTTTTTAAAAATCGTCGCTGGCGTCGAGACGGCAGACCGCGGTTCGATGCAACATCCGAACGACTATCGGATTCGCTATTTGACGCAAACGGTCGATTTCGATCCGAGTCAAACGATTTTGGACGCCTTGTTCACGAGTGACACCCCATCCGTTCAAGCGTTGAAGCAATATGAACTGGCCCGCCAAGCACTCGAGGCAAACCCGACGAGTGAACAGTGGTTGGGACGCTTCATGAAAGCCCAACAAGCAGTCGATGCAGCCGACGCTTGGGAGACAGAGGCCAAGTTGAAATCGATTTTGAACCGGCTCGGCCTTCCGGATGTGACGGCAGAAATCAGTTCGCTCTCCGGTGGACAGCAGAAACGGGTCGCTTTGGCCGCCGCCCTGCTCGATGAAGCCGACCTGTTGTTGCTCGATGAACCGACGAACGAACTCGACGCCGATACGATTGCTTGGCTCGAGACGGTTCTGGCCGATTATCGAGGTGCCATCTTACTCATCACCCACGACCGCTATTTCTTGAATCGAGTCACGAACCACATTCTCGAAATCGCCGACGGGACAAGTTATTTTTATGACGGCAACTATGAGCTCTTCCTTGAAAAACGCGCCGAACGAAAAGCCCGGTCGCATTCGATGGAACAGAAACGCCAAAACATCTTGCGCCGCGAGCTCGCCTGGTTGCGCCGTGGCGCCAAAGCCCGAACGACGAAACAGAAGGCGCGCATCCAACGCGTCGAAGATTTGAAACACCAAGAGGCGCTCGCCGAGGATGAGGCGCTCGAAGTGTCCGTCGGATCACGTCGTCTCGGGAAAAAAGTGATTGAAGTCGAGAACTTATCATTCGGCTACGACGACAAGTTGCTCATCCAAGACTTCACGTGGTTGTTCGGACGACGTGAGCGGTACGGCATCGTCGGACCAAACGGTAGCGGGAAGACGACGCTCATGAACTTGCTCGCCCATCGCCTTCAGCCGACGCAAGGGACGGTCGTCCATGGCGAGACGGTCCATCTCGGCTATTACGGGCAACAAGTCGAGTTTGAGGACACATCGCGACGCGTCATCGATGAGATTGAACGGATTGCCCAAGTCATTTATACGCCGGACGGCGAGACGATCACGGCCAGTCAGATGCTCGAACGGTTCCTGTTCACCCCGGACGCGCAATACAAACCGATTGCCAAACTATCAGGTGGCGAGAAACGTCGCCTCGTCTTGCTCCGGATTTTAATGGACGAGCCGAACGTACTGTTTTTGGATGAACCGACGAACGATCTAGATACGGAGACACTGTCTGTCCTCGAGGACTACTTGGAGTCGTTCCCAGGTACGGTCATCGCCGTCAGTCACGATCGCTATTTCTTAGATCGGATTGCAGAGCAACTTATCGCCTTCGAAGATGGGACGATCAACGTCTATCACGCCGAATACAGTGATTACTTGGCCACACTCCAAGAACAGACGAAGCAACAAGTGAAGAAAGAATCGAAAGAAAAGAAAGAGCGTGTCAAAGTCGACGTCGTCAAATTCACTTTCAAAGAGCAGAAGGAATGGGAAACGATTGAGGAAGATATTGCATCGCTCGAATCTGAGATTGAAGCAGCGGAGGCTCGGCTCGCTATAGCCGGAAGCGACCTCGGCAAAGTGAATGAACTGTATGCCGATATTGCCGCGTTGAAAGAAGCACTCGATGCGAAGATGGAGCGTTGGGAATATTTATCGGAGATTGATGAACAAATTCAAGCACAGAAGAAATGAAAACAAGGATCACGCGTCGGCGTGATCCTTGTTTGTCGTATAGCCATATACATGCACATCGTGCGCGCGGTCGCCTTGTCGCATATAGTGACGGAGCGTCCCTTCCCGCGAGAAGCCGGTCTTTTCGAGCATTTGTTGCGACGCGACGTTCTCGGTGAAGACGATGGCCCCGACCCGTTCCATCTCGCCTGTCTGCGCGGCATAGGTTAACGCGGCCTGGAGCGCTTCGGTCGCATATCCGTGACGCCAATAGTTCGGGTGAATTTCATAGCCGACTTCGGCACGTCGATGTCGCAGCGCTCGGTTATGGAATCCAATCGTTCCAATCAAGTCGGACGACTCTTTCGTCACGATGCCCCAGCGCATCACCGCACCGGATTCAATCCCTTCGAGCATACCGGCTAGCATCTGTTGCGTCTCCACGATGGACGTGTGAGGTTCCATTCCGTAGTAGCGCAAGACGTTTGGGTCTGAAAAGATGGTAAACAGCCGTTCAGCGTCGGTCACGTCGAGTTGTCGTAATCGGAGCCGTTCCGTTTCAATCGTTGGAAGCATCCCGTTCACCCTTTACTGACGATGTTATGTTGAAATGCATAGACGACAGCTTGCGTCCGGTCATAGACGTCGAGCTTCGTCAAAATGTTGGAGACGTGCGTCTTTACCGTCTTCAACGAGATGTATAGTTCATCGGCGATGACTTGGTTCGACTTTCCTTCTGCCATCAACTGCAAAATCTCACGTTCCCGGGCCGTTAGACTCTCGTGCAACGTCTTTTCCGGGTGACGGAGCCGCTCGAGCATCTTGCCCGTCACTTGGGCGGCCATGACGGGATTGCCCGCTGCCGTTTGACGAATCGCATCAGCGATCTCATTGGCGTTTGCCGTCTTCAAGACGTAACTCATCGCCCCGGCCTCGATGACGGGATACACTTTTTCATCATCTAAGAAGCTCGTCACGACCAAGATTTTAGCGTCTTTCCAACTCGCCTTGATCCGTTTTGTCGACTCGACCCCATCGACAGGTTCCATTACTAAATCCATCAAGACCACATCCGGCTTTTCTTGGATCGCGAGTTCCGCTCCAGTCGCGCCGTCCGATGCCTCTCCGACGACTTCGATGTCAGGCTGCGTCGACAAGAACGCCGAGACTCCGGCCCGCACCATCTCATGGTCATCAATCAATACGACTCGAATCATTGTAACCCCTCCACTTGTTGTTTCACACGCACTTCAATCTGAGTACCGACGCCGGGCACACTGACGAGTCGTAACGTCCCGCCGACCTCAGCCGTCCTCTCTCTTATCGATTGTAAGCCATATGAGGCGACTTGTGTATCATCGACATTAAAGCCGATGCCGTCGTCGTTTATTTTTAAGATGACCGTTTGTTGCACGGTCCGCATTTCGATTTCGAGTCGCTTCGCTTTCGCATGTCGAAGCGTATTGCTGATTGCTTCTTGAACGATGCGGAACAGTTCATTTTCGGTGTGACGCGACAACTCGACTTCTTCGAGGCGCCAGATGAGTTCGGTCGATTGTTTGCGCGATAGCTCTTCTAACAGTCGCTCGATACCCGTCTTGAGCGTCATCCCTTCAAGTTCGACGGGACGAAGTTGCAATAAGAGCGAGCGCATTTCGGCCTGAGCCGTTTGCGCCATCACTTCGACTTGTTCGATTTGTTTGGCGGCCACGTCCGGCTTCGCCTCGATCGTCTGCTTGGCTGCCGTCGTCATCATCGAGATGGCGTACAGTTGCTGACTGACCGAGTCATGTAACTCTCGGGCGACACGGCGCCGCTCCTCAACGACGGCTTCACTGCGCGCTTCCTCGACACTGACAGGCCGGTCACCGACCCGTTTCGCCATCTCGACCATTTCTGCGCGCTGTTTCGAGATGCGTGCAATCCGTTCGAGTGTATCGCGATAAGGCGACAGCGGACGGAACGTGATTTCTTTTTGATTCTCGAGCTTCCATAAGGCAATCGCCACTTCCCGGAAGTCACGGCGCAAATAAAAGTACGAACCGACCCCGAACACGCTGCCGATCAAGACGGCGATGACGAGGATAGACACACCGAAAGGCAACCCTTCTTCACGTGTGAACAAATCTCGGAGTGAAGTCGAGTCACCTATTAAAAATGCAATCGTGACGAACAGTGCCGTCAAGAGGCTACTGAACAGTTGATGCCAGACAACGGTCCTTGGATACGAGTCCTTCTTCATACAGTCATCACCTCGACACTTCCGCTCATGAGCACGATATGAATCCGGACTTTTCGCGTCGCTGACGCGTAATCGTCCGATGCCGTATAAAAGCGACGATTGAACACGGGCGAATAATTCGATTCGTCGACTTGAATCTTGCCGAACCCGATCGAGGCGTCAATCGAGTAATCGTAACCGGCCGGAATGAGAATCCGGATATCCCCGGCGAGCCCATTCAACAGTAAGAACGTCTCTCCTTCCGGAATAATCGCGCGCGACAAGTCGAGTTCAACGTCACGCAACAAGAAAAATTCATTCGTGTCTTGGAGCACGTAGTGACCACTTTCTTTCGTCCCGAACGTAAACGCCTGTTCTTGACGGATATGCGACTTGAATCGGCTCGATTCGAGCGGACGGTTTTTATACAGCCGATAACCGAACATGAGCAATAGACCCGACAGCACGAAACCAAATGCCGCCGACGAAAAGATGAGTCCGACGAGCATGATGCCGCCAATCCCGTAAAAGATATAGCTGACCGGCTGATTGCCTTTGCGGCTGAACCGTCGTCCGATATAAAGTAACAATAACGGGACGACCATGCTGAAGAGGACGCTGTTTCCACCCGTCACGATATCGATAAATAGTCCAATGGCAAACAAAATAATCATGAATCCGATGATTTGGCGTGTGTTCCAACGTTCCACGTTGCTTCCCCCTCTCTGACAGTATGTACAATGAAGCAAAGAAGCGATGGCCCAACTCATTCGCCGGACCATCGCTGAACCGTTGCGTCAGTCTTGTTTGAAACGACGCTCAAGTTCTTTTAGTTTTGCTTCGAAATCATCTTCATCCGCTGCATCGATTTTCTCTTCAGCGGCCGGTTCTTGCTTCTTCTCTTCTTCCGTGAACGGATGAGTCTTCGACGTCTCCGCTCCGAAGATTTGATCGAGCGCACCTTTCAATAAATCCAGGTTTTCTCGCATCGCGAACTCATAGCGTTTGTTTTGCATCTCATCGAGTTTCAGTCGCATCTCGAGGGCACGGCGCTCGAGGGCGTCGAGTTCACGCGCTCCTTCGTCGAGCAACCCTTCAAAGTAACGATACTGCTCACCGTAATGCTTCGACTCGAGTGCGGCCCGCTCCGCGAGTTTTTCTTCGCCCGCTTGTTTGGCGAGCTCGGTCTGCTCGTAACGCTTATCCGCCATCAGTTTAGCGTCATCACGTTTTGTCGCCAGCTCATCGAGGAGCGCTTTTTGACGTTCGACGAGACGTTCGACGGACATCGCTTCTTTTTCAGCACCACGGATGTGGCGGTTCAACTCGGCCTCCCCGCTCGAACGCGGTGCCGAACGTGGACCCTCTTTATCTTGGAACTTCTTCATCTCTTTCGACAATTCTTTCGTCAACTCGTTAGCTAAATCACGAAACTGGTCAAATGGTGTTTTCATCATAATATCCTCCTTGTGAAGCTTAGCGACGGTTTACAAACTTCTGCCACACTTGATCAAACGATTGAAAGCTGCTCCGGTTCGCACGCGAGCCGTCCGCATTCAAAATCTCGACGTCTTGTTTTTGGTTGGCATACATCATATACCCTTTAAACAATACCCATGCCACCACAATCCCGATTAACGCCCAAATATTCGATAAAATTGTGATGATCCCGATCACGGCAAGCGCGCCGTAACCGATTTTTGCGCCGACATGTGTCACGGCCATGAATCTGACTCCAGCCCACAGTGCTAAGAGCGCCCCCAAACCGAACATGATCATATTCGGTAAAAAGCCGATTAGAACGAGAACTAAAGAGATCGCGGCCACGATGAACAACACTTGTTTCACCTGGCGATTCATCTATCATCCCTCCTCGTTAAGTACACTCTTATCATAATACGTTATTTTTTATAGCGCGACGAGCGCAAGGCCCGTTTTCCCTCGGTCTATAGACTGAGATGATAGCGTTCTCAAATCCTGTGCTATACTAAAGGCATCGAACAATGAAAGGATGATGTTTTATGAGCACCGTATTCAACGCAGTATACACCTTGTCAGCCAATCGGAGGGCGACTGTCCTCCATCACTAAGAGGAGGATTCTATTTGAATCAAGCAACAATCACAACGGGGCGTGTCACGGCACAGTTCCAACATATGTACACGGTCACGACCGAAAATGCAGCCTACACGTGCAGCGTCACCGGGAAATTCCGACATGAGGCTGAAAGCGAGCGCGACTATCCGGTCATCGGTGACTTCGTCGAGTTCACCGTTCGCGAACACGGTCAAGGCGTAATTCGACGTCTCCTTGAACGGCGCACTGTCCTATCACGGGCAGCCGCCGGCAACGAGACGCGCGAACAGCTGATCTGTGCGAACGTCGACTTTATCTTAATCACGATGGCGTGCGGACACGATTTCAATCTGCGTCGGCTCGAGCGTTACTCGCTCGCCGCGTGGGAAACTGGCGCCACGCCGTTCATCGTCTTGACGAAATCGGACCAAGTCGACAACGCAGATGCACTCGTCGACGAACTTACGTTGACAGTGCCTGGGGTCGACGTCTTCCCTGTCAGTTCAGTCACTGGTGACGGCGTCGAAGCGTTGCGAGCCGCACTGCCGAGCGGAAGCACCATCGTGCTCGTCGGCTCGTCCGGTGTCGGGAAATCGACGCTGACGAACGCGCTCGCCGGGACGACCGTCGCCGAGACACAGGCCGTCCGCGAGAGCGATGAACGCGGCAAGCATACGACGACGCATCGCGAACTGTTCCAGATTGACGATTTGTTCGTCATCGATACACCGGGGATGCGTGAATTTGGCCTTTGGGACGGGGCCGATCACCTCGACGATACGTTTCGGGATATCGAGGCGCTCGCCGAGGCGTGTCGGTTCCGGGACTGTTCACACCAGACCGAACCCGGTTGTGCGGTCCGCAAGGCGATTGAAACCGGGATGCTCGACGCGAAGCGCTATCAAAGCTTCGTCAAGCTCGAGCGTGAACTCCGCTACGCCGAAAAACGACAAGCGGAAGTGGCTCGTCTCGCCGAGAAGAAGAAACGAAAAACGAAAGCTTAATCTACGAAAGGAGTCACAGAAAAACTGTGGCTCCTTTTTTGACCTTCCTGACCTAGCACCAAGTCCTATCAGCAATCCGACATTTGTGAACAACCGTTCAGAAATAGTTCGCCCAAATGCAGGTAAAACCCTCGAAAGTAAGCGGTTTCTCCGTTACAATGGACTCGTATTGTCACAGATTAAAATCGCTAATTATAGGGAGAGACTTATGAAAACATTGAACGAACGCGCACTCGAGATGCATGCCTTCCATCACGGAAAATTGGAAACGACACCGAAAGTCGACGTCGACACGAAAGAAGCACTCAGCCTCGCCTATTCGCCTGGCGTCGCCGAACCGTGCCGTCGCATCGCCGAGGATAAAGAGTTGTCGTATGACTACACGCTCCGCGCCAACACGGTCGCCGTTGTCTCGGACGGGAGCGCCGTGCTCGGTCTCGGCAATATCGGTCCAGAAGCCGCACTGCCGGTCATGGAAGGAAAAGCCGTCTTGTTCAAAAGCTTCGCTGGCGTCGATGCGTTTCCCATCTGTCTCGACACGCACAACGTCGATGAAATCGTCCGGACGGTCGAACTGCTCGCACCGACGTTTGGTGCCGTCAACTTAGAAGACATTAAAGCACCCGAGTGTTTTGAAATCGAAGCCCGTTTGAAACAATCGCTCCCGATTCCTGTCTTCCATGACGACCAGCACGGGACAGCCATCGTCGTTTTGGCCGGTCTCGTCAACGCGTTGCGCCTCGTCGATAAAACGATGCCTGAACTCCGTGTCGTCATGAACGGTGCCGGGGCCGCGGGCATCGCCATCGCCAAACTGTTGAAGCGTTTCGGTGTCGAGGACCTCGTCATCTGTGATACGAAAGGCGCGATTTACGAAGGACGCGTCGAAGGGATGAACCCGTTCAAAGATCAAATCGCCAAAGCGACGAATCGGAAGCAACACGAAGGATTGCTCGCCGACGTGCTTCAAGGTGCCGACGTCTTTATCGGTGTCTCGGCGGCCGGGGCCGTCACGGAAGACATGGTCCGCTCGATGGCCGTCGATCCAATCATCTTCGCTCTGGCGAACCCGATTCCGGAGATTATGCCAGACCTCGCGACAAAAGCCGGGGCGCGTGTCGTCGCGACCGGCCGTTCCGATTTCGCCAACCAAGTGAACAACGTCCTCGCCTTCCCAGGTATTTTCCGGGGCGCACTTGACGTTCGCGCCAGCGAAATCAATGAGGAGATGAAGGAAGCGGCCGTCCACGCGATTGCCGATTTATTGACCGAAGAAGATTTGGCGAACGGTGTCGTCATCCCGAGCCCATTCGATGAACGAATCGCACCGGCCGTGGCGGTCGCGGTCGCCAAAGCCGCCGTCGAGACCGGCGTCGCCAAACGTCCTCTCGATGAGGCCGCCATCCGTCAGCACGTCAGTCAAAAACATTTGTAATCCAAAAACTGCGCAGACCATGATGGTCTGCGCAGTTTTTTAAACGGTTCCTTGTAAAATCCCTTCCGCCCATTCGACTTCTTCCGTCGTCGGGGGTTTAATTCCTTTGAGCGGATAGTCGAGACCGAGCGCCTCCCATTTATAGACGCCCATCTCATGGTACGGCAAAATTTCGACTTTCTCGACGTGGTCGAGCTTTTGAATGAACGCTGCCGTGCGGCGGAGCGCTCCTTCATCAAGTGTCCATTCCGGGACGAGGACGTGGCGAATCCACATTTTCGTTCCGCGCTCGGATAAATGTTCAGCGAGCGCGAGCGTGTTGACGTTGCTCCGTCCTGTCAGTTTCTTACACATGTCATCGTCGATATGTTTGATATCAAGCAACACGAGGTCCGTATGGTCTAAAATCGCATCCAAGTTAGGGGGACGGAGTGCACCGGACGTGTCGAGTGTCGTATGAAGCCCGTGTTTCTTTGCTTCACGCAAGAGCGCCTCTAAAAACTCTGGCTGCGCGAGCGGGTCGCCCCCAGAAATCGTGATGCCGCCTTTTGACGCTTCCATGAACGGACGATAGCTGAGCGCTTCTTGAATGACGTCCTCGGCCGAACGATGGTTATTCTTTTTGAAATCCCACGTGTCAGCATTGTGGCAATACAAGCAACGAAGCGCACAACCTTGTAAAAAGACGATAAAACGAATTCCCGGGCCGTCAACGGTTCCAAACGATTCGACCGAGTGTACATATCCCATTGTCATCGAAATGACCTCCTAACGAATGAGCGGCCCTCGAGTGAAGGCCGCCAAGCCTTTGTTTACAATGAACCGTGGAACGTCCGGTTGATGACGTCGATTTGTTGCTCCCGTGTCAATTTGATGAAGTTGACCGCATAGCCAGAGACACGAATCGTGAGCTGTGGATATTCTTCCGGGTGCTCCATCGCATCGAGCAACGTCTCACGGTTGAAGACGTTGACGTTCAAGTGATGTCCTTTATGCTCGCCGCCCATATAACCGTCAAGGAGTGCCGCCAAGTTGAGTTCACGGGCCACTTCTTCTTTACCGAGCGCTTTCGGTACGATTGAGAACGTGTATGAAATTCCGTCTTGTGCGTGTTCGAACGGGAGTTTCGCGACTGATGAGAGCGACGCAGCTGCCCCTTTCGTATCGCGGCCATGCATCGGGTTCGCACCAGGTGCGAACGGTTCGCCGGCGCGACGTCCGTCCGGTGTGTTCCCTGTCTTTTTGCCGTAAACGACGTTTGATGTGATCGTCAAGACCGATTGCGTATGGAGCGCATCGCGGTACGTTTTATGCTTGCGTACTTTTTGCATGAACGACTCGACGAGCTCGACGGCAATCGCATCGACACGGTCGTCGTTGTTGCCGAATTTAGGGAAGTCGCCTTCTGTCTCGAAGTCGACGGCAATGCCTTGCTCGTTGCGGACCGGTTTCACGGTCGCATATTTGATGGCTGAAAGACTATCCGCCGTGACCGAGAGGCCGGCGATGCCACATGCCATCGTCCGTAAAATCTCAGGGTCGTGGAGCGCCATCTCGATTCGTTCGTATGCATATTTATCATGCATGAAGTGGATGACGTTGAGCGTGTTGACATAGAGCTCGGCGAGCCAATCGAGCGTCCGGTCGAAGTCGGCATACACTTTGTCGTACGTGAGCACGTCCTCGGTGTTCATCTCCCAAACCGGTGCGATTTGGTCGCCGCTCTTCTCATCACGGCCTCCGTTCATGCTATAAAGGAGTGCTTTCGCCATGTTGGCGCGGGCTCCGAAGAACTGCATCTGTTTCCCGATTTTCATCGGTGACACACAGCAGGCGATGCCGTAATCGTCACCGAACTCTGGAAGCATGAGGTCGTCGTTCTCATATTGGATGGCGGACGTCTCAATCGACATCTTCGCACAATATTGTTTGAAGCCTTCTGGCAATTTCGTCGACCAAAGCACCGTCAAGTTCGGTTCTGGTGCTGGCCCGAGGTTCGAGAGTGAATGCAAGAAGCGGAACGAGCTCTTCGTCACGTTCGAACGTCCATCCTCACTCATCCCACCGATTGACTCGGTCACCCATGTTGGGTCACCCGAGAACAATTCGTTGTAGTCAGGCGTGCGCAAGAACTTGACGATTCGAAGCTTCATGATGAAGTGGTCGACGATTTCTTGAACGTCCGACTCGGTCAAACGACCTGCTTCGATGTCACGTTCTGCGTATACATCGAGGAATGTCGAGACACGTCCAAGTGACATGGCGGCGCCGTTCTGTTCTTTGACGGCTGCGAGATATGCAAGGTATACCCATTGGTACGCCTCTTGTGTATTTTCCGCCGGACGGCCGAGGTCAAACCCGTACGCCGCACCGAGTTGTTTCAACTCTTGGAGGGCCCGGAGCTGCTCAGACATTTCTTCCCGTGTCCGAATATCTGCCTCTGATAAGAAACCGCCACGGTTCGCCAAATCTTTTTTACGTGCGGCAATCAAGAAGTCTAACCCGTACAAGGCAACGCGACGGTAGTCGCCGATAATCCGTCCACGGCCGTAAGCGTCAGGAAGTCCTGTGATAATCCCTGACTTCCGTGCTGCTCGCATCTCAGGTGTATACGCATCGAAGACACCTTGGTTATGCGTTTTGCGGATTTCCGAATAAATCTTTGTGATTTCAGGGTTCGGCTCGAAGCCATACGATTCAAGTGCAGCGTCGACCATTCGGATGCCACCGTTCGGATGAATCGAACGTTTGAACGGCTCGTCCGTTTGAACGCCGACCACTTTCTCGAGCTCTTTGTTTAAGTATCCCGGTCCGTGCGAGACGATTGTCGATGGGTTGTTTTGATCGACGGCCCAAACACCACCGCGTTCCCGCTCTTCTTTCGTCAATTCCATCACTTGTGCCCAAAGACGATTCGTCGCTTCGGTCGGTCCGACGAGGAAACGGTCGTCTCCTGTGTACTCATGTCGGTTCAAACGGATAAACTCACCGACGTTCACTTCGTTCGTCCACTGCCCAGGTACAAATCCTGACCAGGCTGATTTAATTTCGGTTGCCATTGTGGGTCACTCCTCATAGTTGAGATAACTGCGTGCTTTCTATAAGTTGAGTGTACGTGAAAACGTGAACATTATGTTTTACATTCTTGTGAAAGTTGTAACAATCTCATGAACGTTGGCGTGAAGCCGTTTTTGTAAGCGCTTTAAATTCTGTTATAACGTATTTCTCATTAACTATGAAACAGATAAATCACGTCACGACGCAATTCAAGTCGATTCTGTATCATCTGAATTCGGATGTGACGATTTGTACAGTTTTTAGTGTGATGTATATCACGACTCAGGGATAGAACTTGAATTTTTGCCTTACATCGGACACAATGAAGGCAGAACATTGTAGAAGAGGAAGGGGTTCTTCCCATGACGTACGAATTATTGACAGCTGATCACGACTTGAAAGCCGGTGACCGCATCTCCCTTAAAGTAGAAGCGAACGGTGAACAACGTGATGGATTTATCACAGAATTTGAAGACGCAGGTTTTTGGATTCGGTTTGACGACGACATCGAAAACGAGGATTTCATCGACTACCGCGATAACTTGCTCGTTGCTCTCATCTCGCGCCCGATTGACGTGGCAGCGACGTATCCAGAGCTCGCTTCATACGAACGGTTGACGAAAGAATTGCAGTATCGTGTGTATCAAGGCTTCACCGTCGAAGGCGTCGAGGCGTCGGCTGACCAAATCGATGTGCACATCAAACTCATCGAGGACGGACAGACGTTCACACAGACACTCCGTTCTTCATTCGACCAAGATACTGAACATGTTCGCTATATCTAAGACAGGGAGCGCTTATGCTTCCTTTGTTTTTGCCCCACGATAAGGAGAATTGATATGAACTTTACAAAACCATTTATTAACGAAGCCTGGGATCGCCTTGGCTTTACTGAACCAATGCCGGTCCAAGCCGAAGCCTTCCCGCTTCTTCTTGACGGAAAAGACGTCACGATCGAAGCGCCGACAGGTACCGGGAAGACGCTTGCTTATTTGTTACCCGCCATTGAAAAAATCGACACCTCGAACGACCGGATTCAAGTCGTCATCGTCGCGCCGACGCGTGAGCTCGTCATGCAGATTCAAACGGTCGCGCAACGCTTCACCGAGAAAGGTGATGTCCGCATCGCTTCATTTATTGGCGGTGTCGAATTGAAACGTCAAATCGACCGCTTGAAGAAAAAGCCCCATTTGATTGTCGGGACACCGGGCCGACTCGTCGAACTGATCGACAAGAAAAAATTGAAGCTTCATGAGACGCACACAATCGTCCTCGATGAAGCTGACCAAATCATCGATAGCGGATTAACAGAAGCTGCCGAACGCATCATCAAGCACACGGCGCACGAACATCAAATCGCCCTCGTATCGGCAACGCTCACAGACACGCTTCAAGCATGGGCTGCCCCGTTCTTGAAGGAGCCGGCACACGTGAAAATCGAACGAGCTGTGAGCAGTCAAGTGACGTACGGCTATATGTTGACGACACGCCGCTATAAGCCGGAATTGCTTCGTCGTTTGTCACATGTCAACGGCGTCAAAGCGCTCGCTTTCATCAACAACCGCTCATTCTTGCCACCACTCAGAGGCGAACTCGATAAAATGAAAGTGAATTACCGGATGCTCGACAGCCTAAAAGGGAAACGCGAACGCGTGGAGACGCTCCGTGAATTCCGGAAAGGCGACTATCCACTTCTCATCACGACGGGTCTCGCGGCCCGTGGTCTCGACATCGAAGAAGTGACGCACGTCGTCCACTTCGATTTGCCAGAATCGATTGATGACTTCATTCACCGCTCGGGCCGGACGGCACGCGGGAATGCGGCCGGGACCGTGCTCTCGCTCGTGACGGATGAAGACTTGACGCACTTGAAATCGTTCGCTCGCCAGCTAGGCGTGGAATTGAAAGAACTCGAGATTTATCGTGGCGATGTCATCGAGAAACGGATCGAAGATAAACCGCCGGTCGTGAAGCGTCCTGCGAACAAACGAGGACCGCGCCGATGAAAAAAGACCGGAAAGTAATTCCATTCCCTTTGCTTGTAGAAGAGTCCGAATTGCTGGCCGAGCTGAAAAAGTTGTATGAGCAAGCCGCGCTCGCGCGCAGCACACATTGGACGAACTATATTCAAGAGATCGCCTCGGAAGGCACATGGCAGTTGAAAGACGCCGAGCTATTCCGCGACCTGTTCATCGACTGGGCCGTCTTCTTCGAGACGGACGAGGAAGGGATGACACCGCACGGCCGCTACTTGGCAGATCAAAAAGCCGACATGTCCCCCGCCCTCTATCACGCGCTTCGGGGCTTGGCGGTCCCGCGCTGCTCGGTCTTCGAAGTGACCGAGGACGGTTTACGCGATTGGGAGACGAAAGAAATCTACAAAGTGACGCTTCCGGAGGCTCGTGAACCGGGCGATGTGATGCTCGGCAAACTGCTCGATATCCGCGGCAACTGGCGGTTCGGATCGGCGTTCCTCGCCCTCCCGGCGAAGATGGCCGGTAACGTATCGGACCTGTATATCGATTTCACCGACGAGGTCGGTCCAGGTGCGTTCCTCGACCAGTTCCCGGAGTTCTGTGCGGAACTGATCGACATGTTGCTTGATTTAGAAGAAGGGATTATCATCCCGAAACCATCAAAATAAGCGAGAGGCGCCCGCCTCTCGCTTATTTTTTATTCCACGTAATATTCTGTGTTGGTCACCAATGCTTTCGCCTCATCGTTCGTCGCTTTCACGACGGCGCTCGAAATGGCTTTTCCATCTTGATAGACGTCGATGACGGCCCCGTCTTTCGTCGGGCGCGCGTGATACAGGTGGTCACCGACGTATGACGTCGTGCCGACCGAACCATCGATGACTTGACGCGTCGATTGCTTCCCGGTCTTCAAATCGACGACCAGTTCGGTCCCGTCTTCCTGTAACGAAATCAATTGATCCTCGTACACCGTCGCGTTCCACATGTCACCGTCTGGCATCAATTCAATCACTTGCTTCGTATCCACATCGTATGCGTAAACCCCAATTTTGTCCTGCTCGCTAACATATGATTCTCCTCCTTCGGTGACGGTCGTCTGTTCGGTCATGCCAACCGGGATGAATCGATTGTCAGCGGCAATCGTCGCCATATAAGGACGAAATGCCCAGGAAGTTCCTCTTACAGTCGAAATCGCCTCGTCTCCTAGCTCCAAGCTTTCCATCGTGATCTGTTTCGCATCTTCATCGAACCTGGCGATTTTCGTTTCTGATTTTGTCCCGTATCCGTTGCGATAGATGACGTGTATGTCACCTTCATGGACAAACAGACCCGCCCAAAGGCCATTCATGATTTCCGTCGAACCGTTGACGTCTTTCCCGAAAACGTGTTTGGTCACGTCCTGTCCGTCAAAACGGAACACTGCAATCTCTTTGTTGCCATTCTGTCCGACCCCGATATAGCCGTCAGGCGTCCGGATCGACTGCACGAACGTCAGACCAGAGAGCTGTCGATAAAATCCGCGCACGGACGCATCGACCTCGTCGTCATAAGCCAACGCCTGTTCGATGTAACTCGAATTGGTCGTCACACGACTTCCATCGGTCGTCAACTCGAAACGTTCATTGCCGCCTTCCTCTGTCTGGTAATAGACGCTCACCGTCTGCTCTTCCCAAATCTCCGGATTCGACGTGACGGCCAACTCCCACTCGGCTTTCGTCTCCCGCATATCGACAGCAAACGTCCCGAGGCCAATGACGACAACCGCGCCGAGCGCGGCCACATTCCACATTCGTTTCATACGTTCCACCTCACACACTTAGTTTCTTCGTCAAATAGCGACGACCAATCCATATCGCCGCTATCATCCATGCCACTAACCCGATGCCGATCACAAGCATCAACTCGTCCATGAACAACCGGTTTTCTAGAAAATAGAATGCCAACATAGGAACGAGAAGCAGCGTCCCGAGCATGACGAGCGCAAGGATCGGCGCCCATAACGTCCGTTGCCATAGACTCCGTTCTATCAACACGAACGCAAAGATGAACAAGATGACGAGCACAATCAGCACTTGATGAATTAGAAAATTGACGAATGAGGCGGGATACATGACGGAGAGCGCCCCATCGAAGCGAATCGCCTGTTCGAACGTACCGCTCACGGGAACCATCTGGGAATCGAACCAGCCGGTGAACGCTATGTATTGAAGTTTGAGCGCAATCCATTGGACCGATAAGAGGCCGAGCACCATCAACATCATCGTCGCGAGCTTCGCTCCGAAGACGAGCATCCGTTGTTGCGGCATGAGCAACAGCCGCATCATGAACGTCCCGCGTCCTTGGAAGTCGCGGTACCAAATCCAAAAACTATAGAGCAACATCGCGGCGACGGCCACGCCGATCGACAAGATGAAAGGCGTCCCGCCGATATAATTTCCGAACGCCATGACATAATCCGGCGTTCCGGTACGACGCATCTCTTCATACATGTTCGTCTCGCTCCATAAGAAGATACCGAGCCATGCGAACTGCGTGACGACGAGCAATGTGATTAAGATGAGATACGGTTTCGTCATCCGCTCGACTTCCCATCCGAGTAGTTTCAATAGATTCATGCGCCATACTCCTCTCTCATGACGTCGACGATCGACTTCCCATGAATGAAGCGGACGTCCTCGACGTCGAACTCACGGACGATTCGACCGTTGTTCAACATGACGGCCTTATCGACCAAATATTCGATGTCTTCAATCTCATGCGTCGTGATCAAGACGCCGCGGTCTTCCATGATGTCACTCGAGAACAACTCGACGATTTGTTCTTTCGAGAATACGTCGATGCCCGAGAACGGTTCGTCGAGCAATAAATAGTCCGGGTCTTGGGCGATGCCGAGCGCCAAATTCACTTTCGCGAGCGTCCCTTTTGAGAGTTCATTCAACTTGTCCTCGGGGAACAGCTTGAACTCATCGACAAGACGGGCAAACAATTTCGGGTCGAACTTTGGATAAAAGTCGCGCATGAACGCCTCGCACTGTTCAATGGTGAAATGGATGGGGAACGTCGAATGGTCCGGTACGAACGCGACACGATTCAAATCGATCGGTTTGCCGTCGACAAGCACCGTCCCCTGGTCGAACGGCGTCAGTCCCATGATGCCTTTTAAAATCGTCGATTTCCCGGTACCGTTCAACCCGATCAAGCATGTGATTTCCCCTTTTTGGGCCGTGAACGACACCTCTTCGATGACTTGTTTTTTGCGGTAACGCTTCTTAACTCCCAGTACTTCGATCATGAATATTCCCCTCCCCGTATTGCCGTTTGATTTTATCGACGAGCTCATCCATCGTGACGTCAAGTTCTTGAATCGATTCGACAAAGACAGCGACTGCCTCATCGACGAGTTCCGTGCGGATGCGTTTCAATACATGTTCATCGGTCGTCACGCGGCTCGGACGGTTCCGTTCGGTCGTAATCAATTGTTGTTCCTCCATCTCTTTGAACGCCTTTTGGACGGTGTTCGGATTGATTTTCAGTTCGGTCGCGAGCTCACGTCGCGACGGCATCTCTTCGCCCGCCTGCAGTTCGCCAAGCGCCATCTTCTTTTTGAAGTAATCGACGACTTGAATGTAAACCGGGGCTCTCGTGTTGAATTGTATGATCATGTTGTCACCTCTCTAAGTGTATGATGCGACTAATACACTATCTAACTGTATTATCACCATAGTACACTAACCGAGTCAACAGTTTTTTCCAAAACAAAAACGCATCCCCTATAAATGGATGCGTCAACTAGATGAAACGATTTGATCGGCCTGGGCTTGCGGGTTGATCGTTTTGATGTAATGCGCTTCTCCCGGCCAATACCGGCGTTCGTACTTAGCAAGCCGCTCCGACAAGTCGCCGATATACGTATCACGATTCAAGACCCGTTCATACCGGACTTCCCGCGGACAGTCGAGATAGACGATGTAGTCAAAATAAGGACGCCACTCGTCCCGCAATAAGAAGATCCCTTCGATCAAGACAAGTGTGTTCGGAGCAATCTCAATTGTTCGCATGTTGACCGCGTCCTGGTCTCGCTCATAATACGGCAACGTCAAATTCGTCTGCCCTTCCCGAAGCGGTTTGAACAAGGTCTCCACGAGCAACTCGACGTCCCATTGGAGCGCATAATATTCCATCGCCTCTGACTGTCCCGTCGCGTAACGTCGGTGCCGCTCGACGATAAAGTCGTCGATATGTAACACCATTTCATTCGTTGCAATCCCGCGTAGTTGTTCGACCATCGTCGTCTTTCCTGCCCCGCTCAACCCGTCGATCGCGACGAGGAACGGACGTCCTTGCTCATGACTGGCGTGCGCCGTTTCAATGACTTGTCTCACCGTATCCATTCTGTCCCTCCTTCACAAATAGAAAAAGTCAGCCCTAAAATACAGGGCTGACTTCAGTTTACCAGAGCACCCAACCTTTAGCTCCCGGCGGCGCACTTTCAATCAAGTGCCAAATCGGAATCGTATAGGCGAAGGCAATTAAAACGAACGTGACCGTAATCCAAAGCTTCCAGTTCTCGAAGAAACGCGGTGTCTCCATCGCCGCCTCTTCGGTCTCGGCGAGCGGGAACTCCTCTTCTCCTTTCGGAGCGAGGAACGACAAGTTGAACATTGAATAGACGAAGATGAGGACCGAGATCAAGAGGATCGTCCCGCCAATCGCCATGGCGATGTGGTATGGAATCCATTCGCGCGTAAGCGCATCCGAGAAGTACGTTGCCGGACCGGTCCGACGCGGATTACCTTGCAGTCCTGAGATGTGCATTGCGTAAGACATGATCGACATTCCGAACGCCCACGTGCCTGCTTGAATCAATCCGATTCGATTCATCTTTTTCGTTAGGATACGGCCGCGCAATACCGGCACGAGCCAATATGCCGTTCCGAAGAACGTCAAGGCGACGGCCGTTCCGACCGTGATATGGAAGTGGCCCGTGACCCAAAGTGTGTTGTGGACCATCGCGTTCAATTGGTGCGATGCGTTGATGATTCCGCCGGCCCCAGCCGGAATGAAGAACAACATGCCGACGAACGGAGCGAGGAAACGGACATCCCCATATGGCATCTTCTTGACCCAACCAAATAAACCGCGAGCTCCGAGTGCGCGGCCGCGCAGCTCGAACGTCGCAAACAGCGAGAACGCCGTCATAAACGACGGGATGACGACGAGGAACGTCAAGATGACTTGAACGAACTTCCAGAACGGTTCAATCCCTGGTTCCGTCAACTGGTGGTGGAAGCCGACCGGGAACGAGAATAGCAGGAACAACAGGAATGCCATCCGGGCGAGCGCATCGGAGAAAATCTTTCCGCCGATGACTTTCGGCACGACCGTATACCAGACAATATAGGCCGGCATGAGCCAGAAATAGACGAGCGGATGACCGAAATACCAGAAGAGCGTCCGTGACAACTCGATTCCGACCGTGTCTTTCCAACCGAGCGAGAGCGGGAGCAGTTGGAATAAAATCGTCCCGGCGACACCGAGCGTGGCGATGACCCACAAGAGCATCGTCATGATACTCATATACGCCGGAAGCGGCGGATGAACGCCCGGATTTTCTCGTTTATAGTCCGCATACATCCGGAACATGGCGAACGCCGATAACCACGTACCGACGACGAACAAGACGAGACCGATATAAAACACTGGGTCGGCCATGAGCGGTGCGTAGAACGTATACAAGACGGTCGCTTTATTGGCGAGCACCATGATCGTGACGAGCACGGCGCCGGCGATAATCATCCAAAACCCGAGCCAAGCGACCCTCGTTGGGAACGACTCAAAGCGTCCGAACGACTTGGCGAGGAGCGCGTAAAGCAGACCGATAATGAACATTGTCGTGAAAACGAGACCGAGCATGATGCCGTGCGCGGTCAAGAGTTGATAATAACCGAACACTTCCGGGATGACGCCCGTTCGGATGAGCGTCTGCATGAGTCCTGCCAAACCGCCGATTAAGACGGCGAGGACCGAAATGACGACATGGGCATAGGCGAGGCGTGCTTCTTTGACACCGATACTCGGTACCGGTACGCCGCGTTCCATTTCCCACTGCTTTAGTTTTGAGGCTACGTCATTCATTTAGTCCACCACCTTAATTTTTGTCGACATCATGTGATGTCCGGTACCACAATATTCGTTACAAAGGATTAAAAATTCGCCCGCCTCGTCGAACGTATACGTGAGCGAGTTGATATGGCCAGGTACGACCATCATATTGACCGGTGTGCCCGTCAACTGGAAACCGTGAACGACGTCCGGTGAGGTGACGAGAAACGTGACTTTCGCCCCTTTTGGAATCTCGACGTTGCCCGGCGTGAACGTGAACGCTTGCGCGACCATGACAAGTTCATATTCGTTGTCATCAATTTTATGAAGTCCCGGTTTGTCGAACGGTGCGGTTTGATGTACTTTCGCCGGATCGATCAAATCCGCGTCCGAAGCCGGTTGATTTCCTGCCGCAAAGGCAGAGATACCAAGCACGGTTAAAAACACACCTAATAAAATGATGCCGAATACAAGCCAATATTTTTCAAGTTTATGAATATGCATATGTTGCTCTCCTCCTGCTCGTTATCGCGTCATAAATAGGTAAAACACTGACGACCACATGGCAATGATGACGCCCGCGACAATCATGACCGATGTGAACGTGCCTTTTAAGTTCGGTTCTTGTCCATCGTTTTTCTCCACGTGAAGGACCCCTTTCCCTGTGATTTCCACTTTTATTGTATGAAATGGGATGGGGATTAATATGTGACATTTATCACTCCAAAAGTGACAATCACATCAAATTTGCGTAGTTTCCACACATAAAGTTCACATTTTGTATAAAGGCATACAAAAAAGGCGATTGTCCCGACACGAATCGAGTCAACCACCTGTTCGGTTTCACGCGCTTTGATAAGGTGAAATGTTGCAACTCTCTTGAAAGATTAAAGCCGACAAATACCGGCGGGACAGCCTTCGCAGTAACATAGCTCTTTCAAGAAATCGATGTCATGCAAAATCATCTCTGTCCCCGTCGTCGTCAACATGCCTTCCTTCCGCCACTGGTTCATCATCCGATTCACCGTCTCGCGAGGTGCGCCAATCAGCTGACCGAGCTCCCCGTCTGACGGATGTTTCGGCACGACGATCCCTTCTGCTGACTCGACGCCGTCCATCGCCGCCATGCGTAATAACGTGGAGGCGAGGGCACCCGGTTTCCCATATAGCAGCAAGTCACGGAGTTTCATCTCGGACTGCTTGCGCATCATCGACGTCCACCGCAATACTTCAGTGGCCAACTGCGCATCGCGCCGAACGAGTTCATCCATCTCTTGCTTCGAGATCCAACCGATGACACTGTCCGCAGTCGTCTCGATGCTATACGAACTCGGGAACACCTCGTCGATATCGAACTCCCCGAAGAAGTCGTCCGCCCCATAGATGAACATGATGAGTGCGCTCCCTTTTTTCGTCAGCTTCGTGAATTTGACGGAACCGCTCTTCAAATAAAAGAACTTGTTGCACTTCTCGCCTTCCCAACAAACGATGCTCCCTTTCGAATGATCTTGAAACGTCATCATCTCGAGCAAGAGCTGTTTCGTCTCTTGCGAAAAGACAAAGCTATTCGGTTTGGTCGTTCCGCATTTCATAGTCATGTTCTCTGCTCCCTCCACTAATCGTATATCTGATTAAGTCTCGTACGTCATGTGTATGGCTATATTATACAAGAGGTATGCCGCTAGTTTCATAAAAGTATGTGACATTTCAAACAATCTTCTTATTCTTTGACCACAAAAAAAAGACTGCAGGCTCCCTGCAGTCTAGTCTGGTCAACGGTAGACGAGTCGAATCAACTTCTCGGCCGCTTTGAAGTTCGGATAACGAATCGGTAAATCAAATTTCGTCGTGTTTCGTAAAATCGATTTGGCGTGACTAAACGTCTCAAAACTGTAACGTCCATGGTACGAGCCCATCCCGCTCTCGCCGACGCCGCCGAACGGCAGGTTCGGGTTCGTCAAATGCATGAGCACGTCATTGACACAGCCTCCACCGAACGTGAGGTGTTTCATCACGGTCTGCTCCACGGCTTTCGTCTCGGTGAACAAATAGAGCGCGAGCGGATGCGGACGCGATGACACAAACTCAATCACTTCGTCGAGTTGGCGGTACGTGAGGACTGGTAGAATCGGTCCGAAAATTTCATCTTTCATCACGTTCGCGTCCTCTTCGATATCCGTCAACACGGTCGGGGCAATCTTCAATTCGTCCCGGTCCGTCTGGCCTCCAAAGAAAATGTCTCCTTCTGTCAAATATGCGGTCAAGCGGTCGAAGTGGGTCTCATTGACGATTCGTGTGAACCGTTTCGTCCCGACGCCGTTTCCGAACATCGTGAACGCCTCCCGTTTGATGGCCTCGAGGAACGCCTCTCGTTTAGATTCGTGGACAAGGACGTAATCCGGAGCGACGCATGTCTGCCCGGCATTCATCCATTTGCCCCAGGCGATGCGCTTGGCTGCAATCTCGATATTGGCATCTTCATGGACAATGGCCGGTGATTTCCCACCAAGTTCGAGCGTGACGGGCGTCAAGTGCTTCGCCGCCGCCTCCATGACGATTTTCCCGACTGGCGTCGACCCTGTGAAGAAGATATGGTCCCATTTCTGGGCAAGCAACTCGGTCGCAACGTCCTTATCTCCTTCGACGCTGACGACGTAGCGGTCGGTGAACGCCCGTTCGAGCACTTTCGTGATCATTTGGGCGACGTTCGGTGTCAATTCCGAAGGTTTCACGACAGCCGTGTTGCCTGCGGCAATCGCTCCGATGAGCGGCGCCATCGCCAATTGAAACGGATAGTTCCACGGAGCGATCACGAGTACCGTTCCGTAAGGTTCATACATGACCTCACTTTGCGTCCCGAGATGGATTGAGGCGCCTCGGACACGTTTCGGGCGCATCCAACGCTTCAACTCACGTGTCGTCCGTGTGATTTCGTCATAGACGAAACCGATCTCCGTCGTGAACGCGTCGAGTTCTGATTTGTTCAAATCCTGCTCCAACGCTTGAAGAATCTCTGCTTCATGATGCTTGATTGACTCTTTTAAAAACGTCAACATGCTGAGACGGAATGCGAGCGACTTGGTCGCTTGCGTCCGAAAGAAGCGACGCTGTTTACGAATGAGCTCTTCAATGGTCAACTGTTCGATTGGTGCGAGCATAAATCTGCCTCCCTTGGATGATAACGCTAGCTTCATCTTATCATCTTCACTCGGTCAGCGACCATTTTGAACCTTCGATCTGCGTCCGTCCTATCTGACAGGCACGTCCCGTTTCTTCGTTTGTTGCATGACGACAAATATCAAACCGGCGACGAGCAGGATGCCACCCGTCAGCGCGAATTTTTGTGTCAGCGTAATCGAGAGCCAGCCTAACAATGCCGAGCCCGTCACTGTCCCGAGCGAGAAGAACGCATAAAAATAGCCGTACGACTTACCACGATTGGCCTGATTCGTCGCTTTAATCAACATCGTATTGATGGCTGGGAATAAGATAGCGAACCCGACGCCATACAAGGCGAGGACAGCGTACAAGAGGAGCGACGTCTCTGATCGGCCAATCAACAGTTGGCTCACACCGAGAATGCCGACACCGAGTGCCGCGAGCTTCGCTGGTTCGATTTGGTCGAACAGGCGATTCGTCGGCAACACAAACACGAGCACCGCCATGATACCGAACGTGCTGAGCAATGTCCCGCTCAGACGAGAGTCATACCCGAGCGCCTGCACGTAAAGGGGAAGCAAGTACGCGATTGCCCCTTGCGAGAACATCAAGAGGAAGGCGCCGATATACGCTTTCACTACGTCTCGTTCCAGGCGCGACGTCCCTTCATCTGTACGATGGGAAGGTTCAAGTGTTAACTTCGACGGGCGCAAAAAGACGAGTGCGAGGAGCGCGACGGCTACCCCGAACAGCGCGACGTATGTGAAGACGATCGGCACGGTCGTCTGGCTGGCCATGATGCCGCTGAACGCCGGACCGACGATCGCTGCCAAGCCGACAAAACTACCGGTCAACGCCACTTTTTTGCCCTGACGGTTCGCGGCGGTGAGATTGGCCGACAACGTAAACGCGGCCGGGACGATCAGTCCGGCAACGAAGCCGTGTACGACTCGGACAATCAATAATGTCGTCGCTGTGTCAACGAGGTGGTACGACATTAGACTGAGGCTCGACAGCACGAGACCGACAAGCAGGATAACGATCGGACCAATCCGGTCGGTCCAAATACCGGATAAAATGTTGCCGAACGTGTTCGACAGCGAGTAGATGGCAATGACGAGCCCCGCGATGAATGGCGTCGCACCAACCGATGTCGCAAACGTGCTCATGACCGGAAGTTGGGCGAATAAATCAAAGAAGGCAAAAAAGACGATACTATAAATAACAAAAGCGGACGCTTTATTCATGGTCACAACTCCTTGATTCAGCCCGCTACGGGAACTGTTCGTTTCAGCTTCAGTCTAGCTTGCCGGTTTCACTTTGTATACATGGGAAGGCGCGCGGACACAAAAACGCCTTACAAACCAGTGGTCTGTAAGGCGTGCTCATTAGTTTGTGACTTCGACCGCTGTGTCGAGTGCGACACGGATCATCTCGTCAAATGTCGACTGACGTTCTTCCGATGTCGTCTCTTCACCTGTCAACAAGTGATCCGAGATCGTAAGGATCGTCAATGCGTTCACTTTATGTTTCGCAGCGAGCGTGTAAAGACCTGCCGCTTCCATCTCGATGGCAAGGCAACCGAAGTCGGCCCACTTCTTGAAATGGTGGAAGTCATCTTGGTAGAATTGGTCGGCTGTGAAGATTTGACCGACTTTGACCGGGATACCGGCCTTTTCGGCGTTCATATACGCACGATGTAGGAGGTCGAACGTCGCTGTCGGTGCATAGTCCATACCGTCGAAACGAACCCGGTTTTGCCCCATCTCACTCGAGGCGCTCATCGCGATGACGACGTCGCGTACTTTGACGTCTTCTTGAATCCCGCCGGCCGTACCGACACGAATCAAGTTTTTAGCGCCGTATGACATAATCAATTCGTTCACGTAAATCGACATCGATGGAACTCCCATCCCAGTTCCTTGCACGGAAATGCGTTTCCCTTTATACGTTCCTGTGAAGCCATACATACCACGGACTTCGTTGTATAACTCGACGTCTTCGAGGAACGTCTCCGCGATATATTTCGCACGGAGCGGATCTCCTGGCAATAATACCGTTTCTGCGATTTGTCCTACTTCTGCCCCAATGTGTACACTCATGATTAAATTCCTCCTTCAAGATAGTCGCTGGCACTGCTCCCGATATTCATTCGGGGTGATGCCAATCTGTTTTTTGAAGACTTTTCGGAAATACTTGTCGTCCGAAAAGCCGACCGCTTGGGCGACTTCATAAATACGTTGTCTACTCGTCTCAAGGAGACGTTTCGCCTCGAGCATCCGGATTGACAGCAAGTATTCGGATAAGTTGACGCCGTACTGCTGTTTGAAGCGACGCGATATGTATTCGCGGCTCAAGTAAAAGCGCTCGCTCATCCCTTGTAAGCTGAGTTCTTCCGCATAATGGCGTTCGATGAATGCGCCAATCTGTAGAATCGGATCGTCCTCGTCAGGAATGACGTCGGCGAGGGCACGTGCGAGCGTCTCGTTCAAGACGTCCGGATCAATCGGTTTCAACAAGTAGTCGAAACTGCCGAGCTGAATCGCGCGCCGCATGTACGAGTATTCGTCATACCCCGTTAAGACGATCAGTTTGGCCGCCTCCGCCTCCGTATGGACCCACTCCATCAACTCGATGCCGTTACATCGAGGCATTTGCAGGTCCGATAAAATCAACGCCGGCCGTTCTTTGACGATGATCCGTTTCGCTTCTTCCCCGTCTTGTGCCTCAATCACTTTCGTGACGCCGAGCCGACCCCACTCCCCAAGCAGTTTCACCGCTTCCCGCACCGGCGACTCATCATCCACGATCAACACTTTCGTCATGACGCATCCGCCTCCTTTACGGCCGGGAAACGCATGACGATACGAAATCCGCCTGTCTCTGGTGTAGCCAACATAAACTGAGCCTCCCGATTATAGTTTAACATGAGTCGATCCCGAATGTTCTTTAAACCGGTACCTTCCGCTCCATTCAATGGCTCGGTCGATACCTCAATCCGTTCTTTCAATACCGTCAACTCCTCGTCCGAGATATCGCGTCCGCTATTCTCGCAGTGAATCACGAGATTCGGTCCCTCTTGATTGATTCGGACCGAGAAACGATTGGCCGCTGTCGCGCCATCGCGCTCGAACCCGTGTTTGAAAAAGTTCTCGGCGAGCGGCTGTAAAATCATCTTTGGCACAATCAAATCGAGGAGCGGCTCCGGCACATCGATTTCGATCTTGAATTGCTCCGGGAATCGGACTTGTTGCAGGCGAATATAAGACGTGAGGTGATCGACTTCCCGTTTGAGCGTCACGAGCGACTCGTCAGGATGCATCGTATAGCGCATCATCGAGGAGAGCTGTGTGATGAGACGGTACACCGTCTTGCCGTCACCTTTCAACGCGAGCGTCCCAATCGATTGCAAGGCGTTGAACAGGAAATGTGGGTTCGTCTGAGCTTGGAGTGCCCTCAGCTCATTCGTCCGATTCTCGAGCGCCAACCGGTACTCTCGTTGAATCAAATCATCGATTCGTTCAATCATCCGCTTGAACTGCCGTCCAAGTACGCCGAACTCATCATTTCCGAGGGAATCGAATGAAACGGTCATGTCCCCTTGTTCGATTCGCCAAATGTTCGAGGTGAGCGTCTTGATCGGAGTCGTCAAACGCATCGAAGCGTATGTCGCCCCAATCAACGCCAATATGAGCGACACCATCCCGACGACAAAGATGATGAATGACGTCCGTGACGCCGGCTCGGTCAACAGGCGATCCGGTATCGATTTTCCGACGTAGAACGTCTGGTTCTCAAACTCGAACGATTTGACGATGCGGTGATGCTTGCCATCGCTCGATAGCGAGTTCGTCGAACCATTTTGAGGAATTTCACCATCCCCGAGCTGCGCGAACACTTGATTGCCGCCCCCGACGAACCAGAGGCTCTCGCTCGGGTTGTTTTGTAGCGAGGCGAGCTGACCGATGAAGACGTCCTCCGGGATATCGATTGACAAAATCGCGAGCGGCTGATCCGTCTCGATTTTGTCGAGTCGGAAATGGAGCGTCACGACTTCTTCTTCTGAGACGAGCGGACCGAAATCATGATACGGCACGAGCGGATGCGAAGCCTCGAGCAGGACGCGGCTCTCCTCATACTTCAATAGCTGTTGCTGAATCTCACTCGGTTGCCGTTTCGAGCGCGGGGATACTTTCATCTTATAGGCGGCGAACGAATCCATATCCTCAAGCATGAGCAGCTGGATTTGGGCCACATCCTCACGGGATAGGTACATGCCGAGCAGTGCCCGTCGTACCTCGAGTTCAGTCTGTTCGAGCGACAGACCTGGCCCATACTCGAGAATATCGAGCACGTCCCGATTCGCATACAGACTTGTCGGCAAGCGACTCAAGTCTGAGACATACCGTTCCATTTGAAGCGTGCCTCGCTCAAGCGACCATTCGGTGAGCTGAAGCCCCCGTTCTCGCTCCCGGTCTTTGACGTACCAAAAGGAAATGACCGTCGCCAAAATGACGGGAACGATAATCGTCAATGCGATCATTCCCGTCAGCTTCGTCCGAATGCTCATGCGCGCATCGCCTCCTCGCTGTCATTATATCACGGCTTATGCAAGCGTTTGCAATACTGTCATGAAAAAAACTCGTCTCCCAGTTTCTCGAGAGACGAGCCAGTTGTTCATTCATAAGAACGTAGCAATTCTACAATCCCAAATTCGTGACTCCAATCTTTCGCCACATCGACTGGTGTCATCCCATCGTCATTCTCGATTGTGACATCGGCTCCGCTTTCGAGCAGCAATACTAATGAATCGTAGTCCAGTCCATCGTTATACAGCAAGTTATGGAGCGGAGTATCACCATAACTGTCTTGCATGTTAACGTCCGCGCCGTTCGCCAATTCCTCTCGAATCGCGTCCGCACCTGCATTGTCATAAACCAACTGCTGAAGCGGTTCTTCAGTCATATCACCAGCAAACCCTTCACTGAACGGTGATGAAGCGAAGCTTGTAAACCCACCGCTCGTGAACAGCCAGGCGACGATGGCTACGTTGACAATGACGCTCAACACAATCGTCCCGATAATCGACCCTTTGACATACCCTGCCGTCTTGAAGACCGGAACGTTCGCTTCACCGGCGTTCGTCGCAATGGCTGCAATCCGTTTCGGGAGCGGCGGATGCGTCGATAACAGCTCGCTCAATTTGGCGATAAATCCGTTCTCACGGCTCGCCTCATATAAGTAGTCAAACTCGCTCACTTCCTTCGCCAACTTCCCACCGATGGCAAGAATCGTGAGGGCGCGTTTTGATGCCGTCTCGTCTTGAATATGGTGGGCGGCCATGCGGTCACACGTAAACTCACATGCACGCGAATAAGCCGATCCTAAAAACGGAATCCAACCGCCGAGCAGCATCGCCCATTGTTTCTGGACATGGTTACGGCGAATATGTGCCAACTCGTGCGCGATCACAAACTCGACTTCTTTGGCGTACCCTTCACGTGACAACTCGACGACATCCGAATACAGGATGACCATATTCTTTTGGAAGAAACGGGTCGCGAAAGCGTTCAAGACGCCTCCGGCTTGAAGAATGTACACATCCGGGAGTAAGCGAATTCCCATTTCTTGTCCGACACGCTGATACGTCTGATACAGGTCGGCGAATTGACGTTCGGTCACTTTGACGCCGTTCGTGCGAATATATCCGATTTGAAGCCAGTGCGTGAATAGAGACAGGGTTATAATCGTTCCCATCACCCATAAAAAGATGCCGAGTGAGGCAATAGTGAAGATGATTCCTAGTATCACCGACAACACGCTAGCGGCGACGAGCAGGCCAAAATACAAGGTTTCGTTCTTATGTACCATGCTCGCTTGTATCTGATTGGATGGTTTCTTGCCGGATGGTTTCTTGTCCGGTAGTACCACTTCTGATTGTTTAATATCTGATTGATTCATGCAATAATCCCCTTCATTTTCCATATGAGAACCATTATACAAGATTTAAGGTTGAAGAATCCATAAAAAATAGAAACTGACAATTTCGTCAGTTTCTATTTAAGGGGTAGTCGCATCAGTTGATCATCCCCACTTTGAGGGTTGCCACGTCCGTCCGTATTGTTCGTGATAAAGTAAAGTCCTTCGTCCTCCAACCAGACGTCACGGATGCGACCTTTATCCTCGACGAGCGGGATGACCTCACGTGATTCCCGATCGATGGCGACGAGACGATTTCCACGAAGCGTCGCCATATACACGTACCGGTCATCGGCAACGATTCCCGACGGTGCCCACGACGTCTCCCCGACCTCGAACCATGGTGTTTCAAGACCATCTTGCGTCTGCTCCGCCTCGATGAGCGGCCAGCCATAATTGTTCCCCTCATCAAGGATATTCACTTCATCGTGACCGGACGCCCCATGTTCACTCGCATAGAGCGTATCTTCGACCTTCGCCAAGCCTTGAGGATTGCGGTGGCCGGACGAATAAATCCAATCGGTCGGATTGCCCGCTCCCGATAACGGCACCCGTAACACTTTTCCGGCAATCGATGTCTCGTCTGGCGCCAGTTCCGGCACGAGGGCATCTCCGGTCGTGACCCAAAGCACGTCACCATCGAGCAACAACCGTCCGCCGTTATGGAACTGGGCCCCTGGAATCTCATCGAGCACGACGCCCGTCTCTTCAAACTGATTGCCATCCCACGTCAACTCGACGACCCGGTTTTGGACGTTCCCGGGTGTCCCGTACGTATGATAAGCGTACAGTTGGCGTGACGTCGCAAAATCTTCGGTCAAGGCGATTCCGAGCAGACCGCCTTCCCCGATTTCAAGCACGTCTTCTTCCAAGATGACCGGTTGTCGGTCGAGATTCCCGGCTGCATCGATGACGGCAATCGTGCCGCCGCGTTCCGAGATGAGCCATCCATCATCGGTTCGTGCGATTGACCACGGCGCCTCTAACTGCTCGACGATCGATTCAGTTGCACCGGTCGACACGTCGCCTTCTGGCTCGGTTGCTTCCGGCTCAGGTGCCGTGTCAGACGGTGCTTCTTCGGTCGACTCCTCGACTGGTGCCTGTTCAGGTTCCGGCGTCTCGGTCGATTCCGAGGCACAACCGGCAACAAATACGAGCGACAAGATGAACATCCATCGTTTCAACGTGATCGCCTCCTTTTCACCATCATACCGTGTCTTTAGTTGTCACGTGAAGGTTCCGGTGGGCTAACCGGTAATCGCAGCGCAATCAAGAGCGCGATGAACGCGGCGAAGGCTGCGCCGATGAAGACGGTGTTCAATCCGCTGGCGATGAGTTGCTCGCCTTGGAGCCGGACGGTCGCGTTTAGCGCCTCGGTCATACTCCGATTGAAGAACGATTCGAGTGACACACCGCTTAACCCAGCCTCCTCACGGAAGCCGCTCAGGACGATGAAGTTGAACACGGCACCGAACACGGCGACACCGAGCGTCTGACCGACAGTGCTCAAGAATGAGTTCGCCGCTGTCGCGGTCCCCCGTTGACGATACGACACGACCGTCTGTAAGACGACGATGAACATCGGTTGCGACAAGCCGAACCCGACGCCGATAATGGCGACAGCGAGGTAGACGAACAGGTCTGGGCTCGATTGCGTGAGCAACGTCAAGATGATTGTCCCAATCAACAAGAGACTCATTCCCGTCACGGCCCGACGTCGTGGCGAGGCCGCGCCAAGTGTACGGCCGCCGATAATCGACGTGAACGTCCAAGCGACCGAGAGCGGCATCAGCATGAAGCCGGCTTCCGTCGCCGATTTACCAAGGACGGCCTGGGCCCAGATCGGGATATAGGCCGACATCGAGACGAGCACCCATGCTGCGAAGAAGACGGCACCATTGATGGACGCGATAATCGGTTGTTTCAACAGATCGAGCGGCAACAACGGTGTTTTCGCACGCCGTTCCGATAAAAAGAAACTAGTGAGCAGCACGACACTGAACACGGCACTGACGATAATCGATGGCGTCCAGACGTTCGTCTCGCTGAACGTGATCAATCCATATAAGAACGCCGTCGTTCCGAACGCGAACAACAGCGCCCCTTTGACGTCGATTCGCTCCGTCGTCTCCGTCACCGTCTCTTTATAGAAGACAATGATCATGATGAATGATAACAGTGCGAACGGGACGTTCAGCAAGAAGACGTAGCGCCAAGACAACGTCTCGACCAAGAACCCGCCGATGACCGGCCCGAGCACGCCCGAGACACCCCAGACCGCGCTCAAGATGCCTTGAATCTTGCCGCGCTCCTCATACTTGTACAAGTCGCCGATGATGGTCATTGAAATCGGCAATACCGCCCCGGCGCCAAGCCCTTGGAGCGCCCGGAAGATAATCAATTGCTCCATCGATGTGGCGAGGCCACATAGGAGCGAGGCAAGTGTGAACAATCCAATCCCGAACAATAGGACCCGCTTGCGCCCGAACAAGTCGGCCACTTTCCCGTAAATCGGTGTCGACACCGCCGTGAACAGCAGGAAGGCTGCGAACACCCAACTCACGAGGGCGGCCCCATTCAACTCGCTCGCGATGACCGGTGTCGCGACTGAGACGACCGTCCCTTCAATCGCCGCTAAAAAAGTCGCCAATAACAATGCGACCGTGACATTCTTTCTCATTCGTTTCATCTCCCCAATAAAATAGCGGTGCCGGAAGGTTCCGAGCACCACTTCAACTGTCTATTATTTTGTGCGAGCGACGCCCGTTTGACAAGCCTCAACTTCTGCCCGGTCTTGTCACGACTAAAAAACACAAGCGGCGAAGGGGTCATTTCGCCGCTTGTGTTGCTGTTATTTTGCCTTATCCGCCCATACTTTCGTGAAGTCTTGGAGCATCTCGTCCCCGGTCTTTTGACCGCCGACATACGCTTGCATCAACGCGCCGTACTCGTTGACCGCGCCGTCCGGATACTTGAACCAGTTCCATGAGATCGTCTTGCCTTCGTTCGAATAGGCCAAGATGTCGTCAGCAAGCGGACCGAGGTCGTTCGCTTCGATCGACTTGAACGCCGGAATGAATTTGAATTTGTTGACCATGTAATCTTTACCTGTATCAGATGTCGCCATCCATTCGAGGAAGTCTTTCGCTTCTTCTTTATACTTCGAGTTTTTATTGACGACCCAGTTGTTCGGGACGCCGACCGGGAGACGATCCATCTTCTCTTTGTCATCGTTGATTGGGATTGGGACGAAGCCCATCTCAATGTCCGGATTCACGTCGAGAATCATCTGTTGCGCCCAGTTCCCTTGCTGAAGCATTGCCGTCTCACCTTGAGCGAACTGTGTGACTTGCGTGTTATAGTCCGTCGTGAGCGGGTTCTTATTGCCGTATTTGATGGTGAGGTCGAACAGTTTCAAGAATTGTTGGAACTGCTCATTGTCCTCAAATTTTTCTTTATTCTCGTTGAGTGCCTGGATGAACGCATCCGGGTCGTCTTGTTGCGCCATCGGAATGTTGAGCAAGTGAATTCCGAGAATCCAAAACTCGGCATAACCGACCGAGAACGGCGTGATGCCTGCTTTATCCAACTTCTCAGCCGCATCCGTCAACTCAGACAACGTCTTCGGCAACTCACTGATGCCCGCCTTCTCGAACAGCTCCTTGTTGTAGATGAAGCCGTATCCTTCCAAGTTCATCGGCATCCCGTACAGTTTTCCGTCCATCGTCATCGGTTCCTTGGCCACTTCCGTCAAATCCCCGACCCACTTCTCGCCTGACAAATCTTCCAATTTGTCCTTCCATGTCTGAGCTTCAGTGAACCCGCCGTTATTGAAGATGTCCGGCTCGTTGCCTGACGCGAACTGTGACTTGAGCGCAGCGCCGTAATCGGCTCCGCCGCCGACCGTTTGAACGGTCACTTTGACGCCCGTCTCTTCCTCGTATTCTTTCGCCATCGCTTCAAGATCTTTGGCGATTTCCGCTTTGAACTGGAAGACGTTCAACGTGACATCTTGCTTGTCCCCGTTATCTGCGTTCGCATCGTTCGATCCTTCATCTTCCGTAAGCGACCCGCCGCCACAGGCCGCAAGTGTCAATACCATCCCTGCCGTCATGACGGCAGTTGATAATCTCCATTTACGTTTCATTTCGCTTCCTCCTAAGTATAGAGTCGACAATCCTTCATCATTCGGTACACCCTAACTTTAGATGAAAACGCTTCCATTATGTAGGTGTCAAAATTGACGTGTAGGGTGGAAAATGTTGCACAGAAAACCAGGACTTTCTTATTGAAAAGAAAGTCCTGGTTTTAGTTTCTTCTATATAATTACAACAGGCTGATTCCAGCTTCTTCACATGCTGTGATCATCTCACTCGGCCAGACCGAAGATTGGACTTCACCGATGTGACGAGCACGAAGCAAATACATGGCGACACGCGATTGCCCGATGCCGCCCCCGATTGTAAGCGGGAGACGTCCTTCGAGGACCGCTTGGTGGAACGGGTACTTGCGTTTGTCTTCAGCTCCGGCTGTCACCAACTGCTCGGCAAGCGCTGTCTCGTCGACACGAATTCCCATCGATGACAGTTCGAACGCCGATTCGAGTTCCGGGTGCCAGACGAGGATATCGCCGTTGAGCGACCAGTCGTCATAGTCAGCCGCGCGACCGTCGTGCTTATCGCCCGAAGCGAGTGCGCCGCCGATTTGCGAGAGGAAGACCGCACCGTACGCTTTACAAATCGCGTGCTCACGCTCTTTTGGTGTAAGATCCGGGTAAAGGTCTTCTAACTCTTGGCTCGTCAAGAAGTGAATCGACTCTGGCAAGATCGCCTCAATTCCGTACATCGTTTCGACCGTCTGTTCCGTCTCGCGGAGTGCCGCGTAAATCGTTTCGACCGTCGCCTTCAAGTACTCCGTCGTCCGGTGTTCCCGAGCGATGACACGTTCCCAGTCCCATTGATCGACGTGGAGTGAGTGTGTCGCGTCGAGTTCTTCATCCCGACGGATGGCGCGCATCTGTGTGTACAACCCTTCACCGACTTCGAATCCGTAGCGGCCGAGCGCTTCACGTTTCCACTTCGCGAGCGACTGAACGATTTCGAGTTCATGCCCTGGATACTGCGTATCGAACTGGATGATGCGTTCGACACCGTTCAAGTGGTCGTTGACACCGCTCGCCGATGTGACGAACAGTGGGGCCTGAACTTGTGTGAGTCCGAGCGCCGTGCTGAACTTGTCTTCGAATGTCGCCTTCACTACTGTAATCGCCTGTTGTTTTTCCTTCATCTTGCTCATTGCTGTTGTTGTCATGTTTTCTTCCTCCAATTGTGGGATTTCGGGATGGAGCAATAGAAAAAAGCCCTCCAATCCCATGGACTATGGGACGGAAGGCTTCAAGCTCCGCGGTGCCACCCAAATTAGTAGACGAATCTACTCACTTTTTCGAGACGAACATCTCGTAGTTCCGATAACGGGGAACAGTCCGGCTACGTCTACTTGCAAAGCGTTCGGGTAGCGACTCCAGGAGGTTCTTCGACAGAGATTTCAGTCCGGGCTCTCACCTTCCCCGGCTCGCTTTGCTTACGTCTTCTGTGTACTCGTCCTTTCAATGTCGTTCACAATTGAATTGACCCAATTATTATCAATATTCAGACGAATGTCAACCACTTTTCCAAAAAAAAATTCTCCCCCGTGTAGCGGACGGGGGAGATCCCTTGGGCAGGGTTATTTGATCGAGCCGCTCGTGATCCCTTTGATAATATGCTTTTGCATACCGAAGAAAAAGACGAGGAGCGGAACGATCCCAAGGACTAAACCAGCAAGTGCCAAATCCCATTGTTTTGTATATTGTCCGAAGAAATAGAACGTCGCGAGCGGAATCGTCCGCAGCTCGATGTCTCGGAGGACAAGTGAAGGTAAGAGAAAGTCATTCCAAATCCAAAGGCTGTTCAAGATGACGATTGTCACCGTGATTGGTTTGAGGAGCGGGAAGACAATTCGCCAAAACACGCCCCACGTCGAACAGCCGTCAATGATGGCCGCTTCTTCAATCTCTTCCGGAATCGACTTCATGAAGCCATGATATAAGAATACCGAAATACCAGACCCGAAGCCGAGATACATGACCATCAGTCCCCAATGACTGTTTAAAAGACCGAGCAGGCTCGACACTTTCACGAGCGGAATCATGATTGACTGAAACGGGATGACCATCGCCGCGACGAACAAGAAGAAGATGACGGTCGAAATCCAATGTTTTGTCCGGACGAGCTTCCAGGCCGCCATCGAGGTGAACAGCACGATGAGAAGGTTCGCCCCGGCCGTGATGAGAAGCGAGTTCAAGAAGACGCGTTCGTAGTTCATCGCCTCCCAGGCTTCTGTATAGTTCGACGCGAGCCAGACGCTCGGCAAGGCAGACGTGTTCGTGTAAATCTCGGCAATTGATTTGAACGAGTTGACGATGACGTAATAGAACGGGACGAGATATAACAGTCCAAGTAGAATCGCCACCAGTTCGACGAGACCGAGACCGGCCGTATATCCACCCGCCCGCAGCGGTTTTTGCGGTAGCAATCGCTGGGGAGATGAATCGACCTTCGCTTCGATGCGTTCAATTTTTTCTGTCGTCATGCCTCCACCTCCCGCTTTTTCGTCAAGTAGACTTGAGTGACGGTAATCGCCGCGACGACAAGGAAGAAGATGACCGCTTTCGCCGAGCCGAGCCCGTAATTATTATTCACGAATGATTCTGTATAGATGTTCAAGGCGAGCATCTCTGTCGATTTGAATGGGCCACCGTTCGTGAGCGACAAGTTCGTGTCGAACACTTTGAACGACCAGGAGATCGTCAAAAACAGACAGATGGTGATCGACGGCATAATCATCGGTAACGTGATGTGACGCAACATCTTCAATCGATTTGCCCCATCGATTTTGGCCGCTTCCAGCAAATCCGTCGGCACGTTTTGAAGCGCTGCGATGTAGATGACCATGACGTAGCCTCCGCCTTGCCAGATGGCGACGATGACGATGCCCCAAAAGGCTGTCTGGGCGTCACCGAGCCACGGCAGTTCGAACAAACTCCATCCGGTCAGTGCCCCAATTGATTCAAAGCCCTTCACATAGATAAACTGCCAAATGAATCCGAGAATGAGCCCGCCAATCAAGTTTGGCATGAAAAAGACGGTGCGCAGGATATTGCGTGTCTTAATGTTCATCGTCAACAGTAAGGCCAGTAAGAAACCGACGATGTTCGTCAAGATGACGGCCACAATCGTGTATTTCGTCGTAATCCAGAACGAGGCGCGGAACTGTTCATCCTCGAATAGAATCCGCTGATAGTTGTCCCACCCGACTACGTTCAACTGACCCGTCACACCGTTCCAATCCGTGAAGCTGTAATAAATCCCGTTTATGAACGGTATGAGCACAATCGCCACAAACGCCAAAAAGGCCGGACCGACGAATGCGATAAAACTCGCTGGTTTCTTCCAATTTCGTCTTCGCTTGTGTTGTTTTGGTGTTTCTGTCATGTTCATCGCCTCCACTATCAACTTACCTTCAAATAACCAAAATGAAAACGGATACATTTGACGGAAAGGGTGGAATATATTGCACTCAATGGGTGAATTATACGAGACGATGCGTTATGATAAACTCAATGACAACACGAACGAGTCTTCCTGAATGAAGAATTAAACCTTGATTCTAAGTCGATTCACGAATGAAATGAAATAAACCGATTACAATGTTCGAAAGTGGAGGGATTTTATACATGACGACGATTAAACCGTTATCCGACCTAACGATTGCCCAACAAGCCGAGATGTTGCCCGTCAAAGAGATTGCGGAAAAGCTCGGTTTACAAGAAGATGACCTCGACCTATACGGGAAATATAAAGCCAAGTTATCCTTCGACGTCATCGATCGGATGGCGACTCGCGAAGACGGGAAGCTCATTCTCGTCACGGCAATCAATCCGACTCCAGCCGGTGAAGGAAAGTCGACCGTGACCGTCGGGCTCGGCCAAGCGCTCAACCAACTCGACAAACAAGCGATCGTCTGTTTGCGAGAACCGTCGCTCGGGCCGACAATGGGCTTAAAAGGCGGTGCCGCCGGCGGAGGATTCAGCCAAGTGTTGCCGATGGAAGACATCAACCTTCACTTTACAGGCGACATGCACGCTATCACCGCGGCCCACAACACGATTAGCGCCATGCTCGACAATCATCTCCATCAAGGGAACGACCTTGGCATCGATGTCCGGAAAATCGTCTGGAAACGTGTGCTCGACTTGAATGACCGGGCGCTCCGTCACGTGACGATTGGCCTTGGCGGCAGTGCCCATGGCGTACCTCGTGAAGACGGCTTTGATATCACGGTCGCGTCTGAAATCATGGCCATCCTCTGTCTCGCCGATTCGTTGACTGACCTCGAGACACGCATCAAGCGAATCGTCGTCGCATACGATCGGGACAATGAGCCGATCACGGCCGAACAAATCGGTGCGGCCGGTGCCGCGACACTGCTATTGAAAGAAGCGTTCAAGCCGAACTTGGTGCAAACACTTGAACAGACACCAGCCCTCGTTCATGGTGGTCCGTTCGCCAATATCGCGCACGGATGCAACTCATTGATTGCGACGAAAACCGCGCTCAAGCTCGGTGAATATGTCGTCACCGAAGCTGGTTTCGGAGCCGATCTTGGCGCCGAGAAATTCTGTCATATCAAGTCACGCATCGGAAAATTGAACCCGGACGCCGTCGTTCTCGTGGCAACAGTCCGTGCTTTGAAAATGCATGGCGGTGTCGCCAAAGACCAACTCCACGTCGAGAACGTCGGAGCTGTCGGAAACGGGTTAAAACTTCTCGCCAAACATGTCGAGACGATGGGGAAACTCGGTTTGCCGACCGTCGTCGCCCTCAATCGATTCAATTCGGATACAGCCGAAGAGTTGGCGGCCGTCCTCGATTGGTGTGAAGCGAACCACATTCGAGTGGCGCTCAGTGAAGTGTGGTCGAATGGTGGACAAGGCGGTCGTGCCCTCGCCGAGGCCGTCATCGACACGATTGAGTCGAATGAGAGTTCGTTTACCCCGCTCTATGCGTTAACCGATTCCATCGAACAGAAAATTTTGACGATCGCCCGTGAAGTGTATGGAGCGGCCGACGTCACCTTTACCGCAACCGCGAAAAAACAGATGGCACAAATCGAAGCGAACGGCTGGCAGAGCTTGCCGATTTGTATGGCGAAGACGCCGTTCTCGCTCTCGGATGACCCGACGAAACTCGGATACCAACACGGGTTCACCGTGACGGTGCGAGAGTTGAAACCGTCGGTCGGCGCTGGCTTCCTCGTCGCCTTGACAGGTAACGTCTTGACGATGCCGGGTCTGCCGAAACAACCGGCCGCCTTGAATATGGGGATTGATGAGACTGGGAAAGCGATTGGCTTATTCTAATCAAGACAACGGAGGGATAGGGATGGACGTCACGGAACATACGTATGCGGACGGATACCGGACACAACTATTGCACGTCAAGGCCAGACAACCGATTGGAAATTGTTTCATTTTCCATGGGATGCTTGAACATCATCAACGTTATGTCGAATTCGCTGATTTTTTGTCAGAAATTGGTTTTAATGTGTTTCTGTGCGACCTTCGCGGCGCCGGTTCCTTGGCCCGAACCCAGTCCACTTACGCTCATCTATCTCCACACGAAGGATTTGATCAAATGGTCGACGACGCCATCTCGCTCCTCGATCACTATCAAGATGAATTGCCGACCGTCGTCCTCGGCCATAGTTTCGGCTCGTTGCTCGCGCGTCGACTCGGTCAACAGTTAGGTCATCGCTTGGCGGGTGTCATCGCCGTTTCCCCGCCCCCGCATTCTGGATTGATTGGACGTGCCGGACTGTATGCGATCGATTTGGCCATTCGGTTCAAAGGGAGCACCCATGAATCCCGTTTATTCGAACGCTTGTTGTTCGGACGATATAACTTGAAATTCTTACCCGCCACGACCGAGAGCGATTGGATTTCTAGTGTCCCCGAGGAAGTGACCGCCTATATGAACGATCCGGACTGTGGTGGGATTCCGACGCTCGGATATTTACACGAGGTAGCAAAAGCGTCACTCGATGTGACCTCTGCCGCCCGGATACAAGAACATCCGAAAACACTACCAATTTTGTTCGTCGTAGGTGCCGATGACCCCGTCGTACATGACGGAGAAGGACTCTCCGGAATCGTCCGCAAACATCAGGCCGCCGACATCGAATTGACCGTGCTGTCTTATGATCAGGCTCGCCACGAAGTGCTTCGTGAGCGCCAACGCCAAGACATCTGGACGGACATCGGCGACTGGATGCATCAAACGATACGAATCGCAAAAAGAACCTCCATTTCCTAGGAGGTTCTTTTTGTTTACCAAAATCATACAATAGGATTCTAATTCATTTACCTTTTTTGTAATTTAGATTCTTCTTTCCAATTTTTAAGTGCGCTATACTTAGACCGCACACTAAAAGAATACACATATTTTGATACGTATTCACCGAAAGGGGTAACACATTGAAGCCAACGATCACACGATTGAGCACGGCCGTCCTCATCTCTAGCACGGTGTTGAGTACGCTCGTCCCCGCTCATTCATATGCAGCAACATACGAAGGAACAGTGAATACATCGATTTTAAATGTTCGTTCCGCCACATCTACCACTTCGGATATTGTCGGGAAATTGACCGAAGGCGAAACCGTTCAAGTGTATACGACGAACGACAACTGGGCTCAAATTGAATTCGAAGGCGAAAAGCGCTACGTATCGTCGACTTATTTGACACTCAAATCGACCGTCACGAAAACGGCGACGACCGCCTCGACGACAGCGACGTCTGCTTACAAGGCTGATGCGAACGTCAACTTGCGCTCATCGACATCGACGTCTGCCAACGTCTTGACGACCATCCCGAAAGGCGCGACCGTCACTTATATCTCTTCGCACGGCGCAACCGGTTCATGGATGAAAGTGACGTACGGCAAGTACACCGGTTACGTCGTAGCTCGATACTTTACGCCGTCGGCTCCTGTCGAAACACCATATTACGCAAACAAGACAGCGGTGCTATACAACTCGACCGGTTCGGGCGCGACGAAACTCGCGACGATTCCTGCTGGTGCCAAAGTGACGCATCTCGCCTCACTCGGCGCGACCGGCTCATGGTTTAAAATCCAATATGGCACGAAAATCGGCTACGCTCCATCCCGTAACTTCTCGACGTCACTATTGACTCCAGATACGTCGACGCCTGAAACGACGACGCCTTATTTTTCAATCACAAACGTCGCCCTTTATAACAGTTCGGCCTCAGGCGCGACGAAGATCGCGACCATCCCTTCGGGTGCCCAAGTCGAACAAATCGCAATGGCAGGACTCAGTTCGTCCTGGTTCAAGATTCGTTACAATGGCGTCACCGGCTATGCCGCAGCCCGTAACTTCTCGAAGACGAAGCCGGAAGTCGTCGTACGAACGCCTTATTACGCCGCTCGCGATCTCGTGTTGTATAAATCGTCTGCCTCGGGTGCAGATCGTCTCCGGACCATCCGCGCCGGCAGTAAAGTGACACAAGTATCGGATGCTGGACTCGCGAGCTCATGGTTTAAAATCGAGTATGACGGTGTCACCGGCTATGCCGCAGCTCGCAACTTCTCGACGACACCACCAGAAGTGATTGTCATCAAGCCTTATTACGCGATTCGGAACGTAGCGATGTACAGTTCGTCCGCCTCGGGCGCAACGAAAATCGATACGATTCCATTCGGTGCGAAAATCGAACAAATCTCTCAAAGCGGATTATCGAGCTCATGGTTCAAAGTCCGCTATGACGGGAAAACCGGTTATGCCGCTTCACGTCACTTCTCAGTCGAAAAACCGGAGGTGATTGTCGTGACAGATTACTACACGACGCAACGAGTCGTCCTCTATGACCGGTCGGCATCACCGAAAACAAAAATCGCAGTCATTCCGACAGGGACAAAAGTTCAGCAAATTTCTGAGGCCGGATTGACCAGCTCGTTGTATAAAATCAAATACGGCTCGCTCACGGGCTATGCGACCGCGAGTTACTTTGCGGACAAGCCGCCAGTACCAGAAGAACAGCTCGAATCAGAACGTGAAGTCGAGGTCGTCGTCGCGAACAACGGGACGCTGAACGTGCGCAATAAAGCAGTCGATGGCGCCGTCATCGGAAAGCTCGCGAACGGGACGGTCGTCAAAGTGAAGCCGATTGTCGGTAGCGACTGGGGTGTCATCTCGTATCTCGTCAACGGCTCGCTCGTGAAAGGGTATATCTCCCTCACATATACGAAACCGTATACACCGCCTGTCGCCGGCAGCAAGGAAATGGTCATCACCGAGACGCCTTACCCATACACACTCGCCTCGATGATTACGACCCAGCGCAACGTGTTCTCTCAATCGGACGCTTTTCGTAACGAGGACGCTTACGTGCATAAATCATTGATTACAAAGAGTACGACGGGCGAACTGTTTACGACGAAACTTCAATACTTGAAATCGACAGCTTCGTCATCTGCCACGACGCTTGCCACGTTACCAAACCATGCGAAACTCGCATATCTCGGTGCTCAGCAGGTCGGGACCGTAACATGGTATAAAGTTAAGTATGGTTCGTTTACTGGTTATGTCTTGGCGACCGCGACCGCACCGGCTGGAAAAGTCGTAGCAACCGAACTGTTCGCGACTCGATTCCAATATTTGAAGGCGACCGCATCGTCAACGTCTACAAACGTGACGAGCGTATCAACCAACACCAAACTTGAGTACTTGGGGACACAAAAGGTCGGATCAACAACTTGGTATAAAGTAAAATACGGCGTATACACCGGTTACATTAACGCCATTTACGCCGTTGGAAGCACCAACGTCTTGAAGGACGCCTCGATGACTTCCCACTCATTCGGAGTCATCAATCCGGGTGAAGAAGTCGCAATCACAGGGGAAACGGATCAGTACTACACAATCACTTATTATCGCCCTAGCGGTTATGATATTCGTGTGTATGATCGCTCTTGGCGCCGGGCGACAAACGAAGAGATCACACGTCACGTGTCACCATCTTCGTTCGCCACGACATCACGGGAATATTTCCAGTTCCTCGATTTGTCGAAGGGAGCCGATTTGACGGCGCCTGTCTTGAACAAGTCACTCGTCGGTAAAGGGATTTTAGAAGGACGCGGTCAAGCGTTCATCGACGCCTCTCGCACGCACAACGTCAACGAGATTTACCTGTTGTCGCACGCATTGCTTGAAACCGGGCACGGGACGTCCGCCCTCGCGACCGGGATACTCGTCTCAAGCGTCGACGGCAAGGCTGTCACACCGAAAACCGTCTACAACATGTACGGCATCGGTGCGATTGATGGGAACGCCCATGTCAAAGGTGCTGAACGCGCTTATAAAGAAGGTTGGTTCACACCGGAAGCCGCCATCATCGGCGGCGCTAAATTTATCGGAGATGAATATATCAACGACCCGGATCTCAAACAAAACACGCTCTATAAGATGCGGTTCAACCCAAGCAATCCAGGAACGAATCAATACGCCTCAGATATCGCTTGGGCGACTAAGCAGACCACTAACATCTACAACATGTATCAAGATCTCGAATCCTACACACTTTACTTCGACGTTCCAAAATTCCAGTGAGACACAAAGAGACACGCAGCCGACGATGGCGCGTGTCTCTTGTTATGTCCATTCGATTGAGTCAATGATTGCTTCAATCTCTACTTTTTCATTCGTCACTTCATCGGCGACATACGTCAAAAACAGGAGTCGTTTTCCGTCTGTGAGTGACCAGACGTCGAGATGCATCCCATCCTCGATTCCGCTCGCATAGGCCGTCGTCATGCCGCCTGCATCTGTCGTGACACTCGGGGCGATTTTGACGTCAATCGGGAACTCGCCTAAAAACGTGTTTAATTCTTGGAGAGCCGCATCGCTTGGCGCTTGTTCTTCCTCTGCTTCATAGATGGACATCTGAAGCGTCCCTTGGGCGTCGGCTTCGACCGAATAAAAGCTGACATGGTCTTCTTCTTCATTGTATTCAAAGTGTTCTGGGTAGGATAGACGGATCCAACCGTCAATCTCGTATTCCTTCATGCTGTTTGCTCCTTCGTCTTCTTAAATGCTAGACCCGTCACCATCTTTGCTTGGAGCGCATATTTAAGGCGCTCGGTCACGTACAGACGTTGACTGTTTTGGTCTTGGGCAATCATGTGCCCGAATAAGTTCAATCGTACAGTTTGATGTGATAAAAAATAGAGTCGGTCCGGATCTAACGGTCGATATTCGCCTGAATCTTCAAGATGCTCAATCTCGAAGCGACGCAATACGTTGAGCGCGCAATATTGATCCGTCTTCCCGGTGCTCGTGTGCAACTCGACTCGAACAAGCTGAATATCGTATGGGCATAGGTTCATAAAAATTGGCCCGATTCGTTCATGGATGAGCAACACTCCCATATCCGTCTCAATCAAATCGGGGAGTGCCTGCTTGTCTTGTGAGATGCTCAAGACGACATAAGGACGTTCAGTCGGTGCGAGCAATTCCCCTTTAAAAAAGCGGAATCGTTGGATGCCGGTCAATACACGGGCTCGCCAGGCACTGCCCCGAGCTTCCGCTTCAATCCGATATAGCCTTTCTCGACTCACGACTACTCCCCCTTCAATTGTTTGAGCGACGCGACGAATCGTTCCCACTCCTTGTCGTCACAGACGACCTTACTTTCAATTCCCCATTCTTCCTCGATCTTCAAACGTACTTCGTTCGTTTCGAGATGACGCGTGAGCTGAAGTGCCCCAATTTGAACGGATAGCGGTTCGACGATGAACTCATTCGTCGCCGGGCCGATCCATTTCAATCGTTCCGTTCGAAGAATCACCTGCCAGTCCGACTCGCGATTAATCGAGAACATCCATTGGCGAAGCTTCGTCTCGTGGTTGAGTTGTTTGGATTGTTTCATCATCCGAAACCCTTCGCTCATCATCTGTAAATAGGATTTACGCTCACTCATGCCCCATCCACTCCTCTCCTCTATTATCTTAGCAAGACGACCTAGCCGCAACAACCAATGTTTTTTCAAAAAAGGGTTTGCAAAGCTAAAATCCTGTGCTATTATATTACCGTAACGTTAAGCGTTTCGCGGGTGTAGTTTAATGGTAAAACCTCAGCCTTCCAAGCTGATGACGAGAGTTCGATTCTCTTCACCCGCTCCATTTTAAAATTTCATATGCGGGTGTAGTTTAATGGTAAAACCTCAGCCTTCCAAGCTGATGACGAGAGTTCGATTCTCTTCACCCGCTCCAATTACCGACATATACGCGAGAATTTGCTCGCACACATAACCGCACGGTGTCCCGTGCAACAAGCAGAACGTCATTCGACGTTCTGCTTTTTTTGTTTTTCAGCATAATAGCACCGAATTCAACAACGCTTAAATGACGTTAATTCGGGAAAAGGATGGAAGACAAGAAGGAGGGATTCCTGTGATTCAAGTACGTCTTCAACCGTTCACCGTATACGAGAGTGCTTTGATGCGCACGACTTCGACGTTAATTGAGACGAACGAAAGCTTGATTGTGATTGATCCGACCTGGTTGCCCGAAGAAATCGCCACGATTCGCCGGGACGTCGAATTACGACGCCGGGGGAAAAAGCTGTATGTCATCTATACGCATCAGCACTATGACCATATCATCGGGGCTTATGCGTTCCCCGATGCCACCGTCATCGCGTCTCAAGCGTTCGTCGAGACGGATGCGAGTTCTCAGCTCGATGAGATTCAATCGTTCTACGAACAGTATTACATCGATCGTCCCATCATCAAACCTGCTGTTGATATTATGATTTCGGAAGATGGTACCCTCGCCCTCGGCTCTACGCCCATCACGTTCTTATTGACGCCTGGTCACGAGTCGACCCACATGTCTTTAATCGTCGAGCCGTTACGTCTGCTTGTATGTGGCGATTATGCCTCCAATATCGAGCCCCCGTTCATCGAACACGATGCCGAGGCGTATTTGACGTCGTTGCAGAAACTTCAAGCTGCCATTTACGAGTATGAGATTCGGTGGCTCATTCCTGGCCACGGCGACTTGTGTGACGACCGTAGCAAAATGATGGAGCGACTGAGCGCCGCCGAAGAATATATCCTCGCCTTGCCAGAAGAACGCGTCTGGTCTCCGCATTGGCCCGAACACGCTTTCTTCCAGCGCGTCCATGAACGTAATCGGAAGCACGTCGAGCAAAAAGCAAAAGATCGCGAGTCGCGGCAACAAGATTATTGACGCAAAAAAATCGCAACGTCTCCCCAAGACGTTGCGATTCCCCCCTATTATGTAGACCTATTTCTTTGTGACGCGTTCTGAACGGACCGTGAACATACGGTCAATCCCATAAATGGTCACGCCGGTGACAGCGAGCAATCCAATCATAGCTGATGAAAACATTGACCATACCCCCATTGTTCACAAATTCGTCATAATCACCCCGTGCCTTCATTATAGAAGAAAATAATTCAAAAAGAAAGCGTTTTCTTCAAAGTTTCTTCACAATTCTGTCACGCTTCTGTTTTTACTTTTGCTTGTCTAGCCTTGCGCAAATATGTGTAGGTTTTGTGGAATGTGGGAATACACTCTATAAGAATAAAAAGAGACAGAAAGCTGTTCGTTGAGGAGGAAGAGGCATGATCAAGTATGGCACGTTGGTGCGGGTCGAAGGGAAGTATGCCGTGTTACGTTGGAACAACGGCTCGAGCTTTATCCCAAGACGATTCTTGCCATCAGAAGCACGTGTTGGCGATACCATCATTCGAGATAACCACCATTACTATCTCGAAGAAGACATGACACCCAATTTCGATGCGCTGATTAAACAACATTATAAAAAGTAGACAAAGACAGACCGGTTTCTTTCCAGTCTGTCTTTGTCCGTTCATTTCGTTCGGTCATGCAGCCAGTCGAAATCGACTGGTCCGACTTGTTTGGCCGTGATGATGCCGTCTGGCCCAATTACGTAGGTGGTCGGGAGCGCGACGACACGATACGTCTTCTCCACCGTCCCCGTCTCGTCCAATAGGATCGGGAAACTGACCGGCACTTCCTGTAAAAACGCATCGACGTCTCGTTTACCGAGCCGCTCGTTTTTCGTCGCATTCACTCCGAGCACAGGGATGCCTGTATCTTCGCCGAATTCAATCAACTCTGGCAACTCTTCCCGACACGGTGGACACCACGTCGCCCAAAAGTTCAGGATGACTTGTTGCCCTTCATAGTCGGCGAGGGACACCGGCTGCCCCTCCGTCGTCTCGAGCTCGAACTGTGGCGCCCGCTGTCCGACTTCAAGACCACCGAGCACGCCGTCGTCCGTGGCGACTTCGACCGTCGGCTCACTCGCTTGGCTCGTCTTGTACTCGTCGTAACCTTTATAAGCCAATCCTCCAATGAGGCCGGCCATGATGAGACTGATCGCTAGTTTATGAAATCGCATGATTTACCCCTTGTTCTGTGGACTGTTCACTCCTAAACTTAACTTATCACATCATTCAAAGGAGAGTAACTATCTTGCAACTTCACAATGAGAAAGTTAGCGTCACCCTAAAAGCGCACGGTGCCGAAATGACAAGTTGGAAAGTCGAAGGAACGGAGCTCCTTTGGCAAGGCGACCCGACGTATTGGGGGCGGCAAGCCCCAATCCTATTCCCTTTCGTCGGAAGGCTGCTTGACGACCGCTACTTATATGAAGGACTGACATACACGATGAGCCAACACGGATTTGCACGAGACGAACTGTTCGAGGTCGCCGAGGCTTCGGACACACACGTCCGGTTCATTCTTCGTGATTCGATCGAGACCCGTAAACACTATCCGTTTTCATTCGAACTGAACGTCATCTATCGCTTGATCGGCGAAGAGTTGAATGTGACGTACCACGTCGTCAATCGGGATGATGTCGTACTCCCATTCAGCATCGGCGGACATCCGGCCTTCAACATTCCGTTTGCCGGGGGCACGTTCGAAGACTATACGATTGACTTTGGGGAAACACGAACACTCGACCGTCTCTTGCTCGAAGGACCTTACTTGACGGGTGCTTATCAACCGCTTGGGGAACGTCGTTATATCCCGTTGACGCATCATTTGTTCGACCAGGACGCCCTTATATTTGAACAAATCGAATACGCGGCGCTCCGGCATCAGCCGAGCGGCCGGGCCATCGTCATGGAATCCCCCCAGTTCACCCACTTCGGCATCTGGTCACCTCCACATTCCGACGCCCCGTTCGCCTGTCTCGAGCCGTGGTTCGGACATGCCGACTATAAAGGGCACCGGAAAGACATCCTCCATAAGGAAGACATGCAACTGCTCGAACCAGGCGAGTCGTTCGAAGCGACTTACACCTTGTATATGGAAATCGAGTAGGAGGGAGTGATTAACTCCCGACCTCTCACACCACCGTACGTACCGTTCGGTATACGGCGGTTCAATTAAGATGTATGA
>NZ_JACSLS010000009.1:0-95920 GCF_018618235.1 Exiguobacterium sp. s26
ACACCCTTGCGCTTGGCTAACTATTACTTCTGCCTTCACAGTTCGGGACTTGCACCCTATAGATTACGCCCATGCCGGGCACACTGAAAAACGTGCTGACCGCTATGGTCAGCACGTTTTGTTAAAAGCGACTGTCTTGCTCCGCCTCATACTCTGAAGGCGGTTTTTTCATGACGATGGCGAGGACGATATAAATCAGAAGACCTGGACCTCCAAATAGGGCGAGAACGACGAAGATGATTCGCATCAATGTCACATCGACACCTAAGTAGTTCCCGAGTCCCGAACAAACACCAGCAATCATTTGATTCGACGGATCTTTATACAGTTTTCGTTCCATCAAGACACCTTCTCCTCCAGTTTTTCGTTAACGCTGTGGTCGACGGAGCGTCGTTCTGCCACCTGTCGCCACTTCTCCACGACTGTCGAAATCGAGCGCATCGTTGATTGGTGTACTGCCTGATTTGACTTCAATCCGACGTCCGTACAAGCCTCGATTATCGAGCGAGGCGGCGATGATAGTCGCGACGTCCGTTTCAGAAATCGTTGCGTCACTCGCATCACTCAAATCTTCTGATGCCTCAATCGAGCCTTTCCCTGGACCATCTACGATTGTCACTGGGCAAATGATCGTGTAGTTCAAACCGCTATGTTCGATATACTCGTCAGCCGCATTGTTAGCAGACAAGAAGTTGAAATGTTCTTTTGGTGCAGCGTCTGGTTGATCGGCGCCGTAAGCGCTGAGCAAAACGACGTGGCGGACCCGTTCTTTTTTCGCAGCATCGATAGCTTTCATGGCGACGTTGCGGTCCAGCAGTTCGATTTCTTTGCTCGAACCTTCTGCCCCAGCCGTTGCTGCGATGATGACGGCATCCTGTCCGGAAGTCGCCTCGTGTATCCCTTTATCCAATTCTTTCTCGACGTCGACGGTGAGCACACGCGCACCCATTTTTTCATACTCTGCCTGTAGTTCAGGATAACGAATTAAAGCGGTCACTTGATGCGTTTTCGCTAAACTTTTCAATACACGTCTACCGATCTTTCCTGTTGCTCCAATGACTAAAACTTTCATTCAAATTTCCCTCCTCAAAAGAGTAGTTCATTTGATTAAATTTCCTCTTTCGGGATGGAATCAAACCCTTTTCGCAAAATTATCTAACAGTTCCCCACATCGTTAAGTCGAGGGCATCGCGAACGGCTTGAACACTCGCTTCGGTCGGTTGATAGTAATAGACGTTATCGATGTAGGCGTCTTCCCCTTCGATTTGAAGTTTGTCCACCTGTGGTTGTAGCACCATCGTCATTCCGATTGAAGCCATTTGCAACGGGTTCATCTCAAGCCCCATCTCGTCTTTCATAAAGCGATACGTTGCCGGGATTTTTGTCCAGCCTGTTGGACTGGCCAATTTATCGGCGACGGCTGACATGACCTCGGTCTGTCGATTCGATCGCGCCCCATCCGTATCTGTTTTCCGATGACGAGCATAGGCGAGCGCCATATCTCCATCCATGGCGTACGAGACACCTTCCGTGTATTCATACGTCTGATTGAAGCCTTTCTCACTGAACGAGTGGGTCGCCGTCACGTTGACGCCGCCAACCAAATCAATCAGTTCCATGAACGTTTCGAACGTGATGACGACTTGACCGTCGACAGACGCTTCGGTCAATCCCTCTACCGCTCCAACGGTACAGTCAGCACCGCCATAGGCGAAGGCATGGGTGATTTTATCGCCTTCTCGCTCTGGTTCACAAGGAATCGCCGTATACGTGTCACGTGGAATCGAGACGTTTTGGACAGTGCGGGAACGCGGCACGAATTCCATCAGCTGTAACGAGTCGGTCCGTGATCCTGATAACGATTCTCCGACCCGGGCATCACTGCCCATGACTAAAAACGTGACCGGACGTGTCGCCATATAGCCGGCCCCAATCATCAAGAGCAACAGGACGAGAAGCAATTTCCCTTTCCATTTGCGACGGCGTGGTTTTTCCTTCGGAGCGGCCGTCTCCCGTTTGGCGTGCGTCCGTTCCGGCTCTCGTGTTTTCTGTCTAGGCTCACGTCGTTCATCTCGGCGCGGCTTCGACTTACGCTTCTTACCGAAGGGAAGACTTAGTTTCGGTTTTTTGACGTTGAGCGATTTCTTCTTGCGTTCCGACGGCGTTTCCTCCGAACGATTTAAAAACGGATGCTCGCCCTGCCCTGTATCTGTCGGTCGATTCGAATCATTGTTAAACTTGTCTTCTACATGCCCTTGGTGCTGGGGCGTCCCGTGTCGAGCCTCTTCATCTAGTCGAGCTTGTTCGTCTAGCCGGGCTTGTTCGGTTAATCGTTCGCGTTCAAGCTCCCGTTTCCGTCGTTCGACACGTGATAAGTGTTGATCGTCATTCATATGCTGTACCTCTAGTATGGTTAGATTTTTCTACATTATCATCGACAAACGCTATTCTGACAACGGTTAGCGCAAAAATCCGTCTTAAGCATGAGACGGAAGGGTTGTTTTGAATCGAAACCGGGAAAGGAATAATAATTGGTGTCTGCCCATCTGTGGATGGATAGATTGTTCGACGTCCTCTCGAAAGGAGGGAGAGCTAATGCGTATCGGGAAGTTACGGATGTTGCTGGAACAATACGGTGAAGCCACGCTTCGCGATGTAATTGTCGAGATGTATCGCAACATCCCAAAAACCGTGATTGAAGAGAAAGACATCGACTTTATGGTCAGCCAGTTCACGCGCTATAAAGAACAAAAGTCGTCAGACGAACGTCATTCGCTCTCACAGACCATCATCCTCGCTGAGCGCTTTGTCGAATTGGCATATGACCATTTATATTTAGTACCCAATCAAGTGATGAGCGAACGGGATCAAAAAAACTGGTACATTCACGCTAAAAAGATTATTCGCGACCTCGTCCATTACGCTGACGATGAGCCCGAGGCTCGGACGATGTATGAAGAAATGTTTTTGTTGCTGTCGTCTTCAGCGGGAGAAGAACCTCTATTCACGACAAGTGACCCGTTTCGACTATTAAAATTGTCTCAAACCACGATGTTATCCCAACTGATTCAATATTATCAACTCGACGCCCCCGCCCCTGCCGTTTGGATCGATCGGTCTTTGTATACCGCGCTCCACGTCCCAAAAGATGTCGATTCCACCCGGGTCGATTTGCTCTCGACCCTCCTCGAGCAATCGTATAGTATAGCTGAATGGAACTTGCTCCACGAACGCCTCACCACGTTGTGCGACCGTACGTTAGCGAAAGCCCAGACAGACGATAATGCGCTCGCCGATTATCAAGCTTTAAAAATGCTCGAGCTAGAATTGCTCGTCGAACGCGGCTTGTTATCTGAGGCCGAACAAAAATTGTTCGCCGAATATATCCCGTTCTTCTCGCATCGTTCTGAACCGTTCAAAGTGTATGTCAATATGCTTGAAAGTCATGGACATACGAATGAAACGAAACGATTGCGTCGTCTCGCCAAAGAAAAGCGCATCCAGTTGTAACCTCATGCTGCATACGAAAAAAAGGGAGTCAATCGACATCGTCGGTTGACTCCAATACATGATATGAACGAGGGGTGTTCATCTGAAAAGGAGGGGAAGTTGGTGCAGAACTTCCTTCCTACACGTTTAGTATAAATCAGATTTGAAACCGCTTCCGTTTTAGATATTGCATTTTTGTGAACGTTTTCACGTTATTCGATGGCATTAATGATTCCAAGACCGATGACGGACAGTAACACGATCAGCACAAAAATAAAGACCATCTCATTCGGGGAGCGAAACCCCTCATATAGTTCTACCGCCTCGTCGACGATGACATTCTCGTGGACCACAATCGGTTCTTCTGTATCCGCTTGAGCCACGAGCGGCGTCCCCGCCAACAGCACTACTATCAACCACAAGCCTGTCAAATATCGCATAGTCGTCTCCTCGGTTCGTTTCTTTACATCAATTATAGCATGTCGATTTCAAAGTCATGACACGGTTTTCTTCGTTCCCCCCCCAGTTAAATAATTCTCACACCCATTTCCGTTTAAAAAGATCTGGTTTTGTTTTTTTCGATTCAGTTTGATACAAACCTATTTCTGAAGCCATTCTCCTGTTCTTTTTAAACGGGACTCTCAGGAAAATGCCTTAAATTCATCCCTATTTTAACCAAATAATGTTCATCATTTTAATACGAGCATTTTAAAGTGGTAACGCTTACAATTTAAGGGTGTTCCAATAAATGTAGAAAGTAGGTTGCTTTCATGAAGCACACCTTTATCGTCAAAGAAAGCCGACAACTCAAGCCCCATGAACGGTCCATGCTCCACTCTCTCTATCCAGCAGGTCAACTTCCACATCTTTTCTGTCTGCCTGCCGACTGCTACCACTATACTGGATGGTTTCGTAACAAGCCAGTCGCCGCTGTCACAGTTGACTGCAAGGATTTCAAAACCTCGCATTTGATTCGCTTGAGCGACACCACTTGCAAAAATCGCATGATGTTAAGCGGTTTAATCGATCAGGTCCTGTTCCAACTTCGATTAGAGGTTCGTCACAACACAACGGTTTCGGTAACTCTCCCAACTGACGCACCAGGCAATTTGTTGAATGGTTTCAAGGACATTGGATTTCTTCCCCACCTCGAGGCGACGTCGTTTGAGTTCCCTTTCGTTCCGTACACAAAAACAACTTTTGACCAATGGCAATTTTGTATAGAGTATCCGGAGACGCATGGAGATTGGTTACGAAAACGAAATCAATATTTCTGGCTCTTGCCTGGAGCCGTGCCTCTTACGACTCGGGCACTTGATATGCTCCATCGAAGGCAAACAATCTTTTATTCGTTAAAATGGAAAGGCACCGTGGTCGGTACGATGTATGGCGAGATTAAGCAAGGTCAATTGTACCTCCACGAGTTGCATATCGTTGGCCAAAAAGAATTTACTCAAGAAGGCATCTCATTTTTTCAGCAATCATACTATGATAAATTTAAAAAGACAGAATTGATGAGTGTCACTGCCACTTCGATGCAGACACACGTCCTACACGCTTTATACGAGCAAGGTGCCCGTCCAACGCCATCATCCACTTATACATTATTGAAGTACTTGACCCCAGCGCGAACCGATTAATAAAAAAACACGAAACGTCCGCGGTCCGTCAATCAGACTCGTTCGTTTCGTGTTTTTATTCGGCAGCGTTTGTCGAATCCATCGCGAGCGGTGGCATCTTTTCAAAGAGATCGGTCCGAAGACCCGTATCACGTCGGTCCAACGATTCAATCCGGTCGAACTGAATTTCACGATCCGTCACACTGAACCAGTACGTGATGTGGGGCTCGTCTGTAAACCGCAGGGCGTAGTTCGAACCGTTCAAGTGAAAGTCCACTTCTGTGGATAGAAGTTCAGATGGGCCAATTTTTTTATGGGTCGTCAAGCGTTCCAGAACGACTTGCTCTTCATTGATCCGATAGTCGACAAACGTCGCAAGTGAGAGTCCAAACACAAATGACACCAGCGCGAACGCGCTGACCAATCCAAGAGTGATCTTACCGTTCATTTCGCCGTCCCTCCCTCTTTTAGTATATCGGATTCCGACAAAACGTTGTGAAGTGACAATTTGTTCAAGTTTCGTCAAACTAGAGCGAGAGGAGGGAACAACCATGCACATTGACCATACCGGAATCGCCGTCCGTGACTTAGACGAGGCGATCACATTTTACACGACCGTTCTACAAGGAAAGTTGGTCGACCGTTATACGAACACAGCCATCGGCGTCGAGACGGAGATTGCCGTCATCCACGTGGGTGACGACGTAATTGAACTGTTATTGCCGACGAGTCCGACCAGCCCAATCGCTCGCTTCATGAAAGCGCGTGGTAAAGGTGTTCACCATATCGCCTATCGCGTCGAGGATTTGGACGAGTCAATCGAGTCACTTAAACGTGACGGTGTAACTTTTTTAGAGGACACGTTGCGGACGACGGCCAAAGGCCGGCGCCTCATCTATATGGACCCCCGTCATTCCGGAGGCGTCATCGTCGAACTATGTGATTATCCAACAATAAAGCAGTGAGGGCTCCCCTCACTGCTTTTGTAATGCCTGTTCGATGATATCCCGGTTCTTCGTTTTCAATCGTTCGTTATGGGATGATACCATTGCGGTTTTCGTCGCGTCCGGATCGATGAACGTTTTCGCTCGGTTGACAGCGTTGGCCGCATCTTGGAAAGCACCCGCAATCAGATGGACTTTCCCTTCATGCGTCAAAATGTCGCCCGCTGCGTATAGACCTGGCACCGACGACTCACTGCTCGCATTGCCTTTCACGTAAAAATCGTTCACCATCTCGACTTGAAGCTCACATTCCCCGAGAAGCGCTGTATCCTGCTCATACCCATGATTGATGACGACCTCGTCCACTTCCACAACCTCGCGGGCGCCTGTTCCGCAATCGACGAGAGCGACGGCATGAATCGTCGTCCCGTCCCGGGAAATCAAATCCTCGATTTGCGTATGCAATCGACAGTCGACACGTCCACAGAGGAGCTTATCGACTTGCGACTCATGTCCTTTAAGCGCCTCTTTTCGATACGTCAAAATGACACGCTCGGCAATCGGTTCAAGCTCGTTGGCCCAATCAATCGCACTGTTGCCGCCACCCGAAATCAACACCGTCTTCCCTTTGAACGCCATGAGCGATTTGACCGTATAGTGTAAGTTGGAGACCTCGAAGCGCTCCGCTCCGCTAATATCAATTTTCTGCGGTTGCAGGATACCACTTCCTGTCGCGACAATGACCGTTTTCGATCGATGTTGCCCGTGCGTCGTATCCAATACGAAATGGCCATCGTGATCTTTCGTCATCGATTCGACCTTTTCTCCGAGCACGACGGTCGGGTCGAACGTCAAGCCTTGTTCTACCAGTTGTTCGATGAGTCGAGCCCCGGTCGTCGGCGTGACACCCCCGACGTCCCAAATCATCTTCTCTGGATAGACATGGATTTTCCCGCCGAGATGCGGTTGAAACTCAATCAACTTCGTTTTCATCCCCCGCAATCCGCTGTAAAACGTCGCATATAGCCCGGCCGGTCCGCCTCCAATAATCGTTACATCATATAGGTCCTGTTCGCTCATCGTCCTCACCCTTCCTCAAAACTCCTGCGCCATTGATTCTCATTCTCATTCACTATACCGCGAATTAGACCGCTCGACAATCTATTTTGACATCAAACAAACATTGACACGATGTGTCGCACTTGCTATAGTAAACTCGATATTGAGAATCATTATCACGGGCGTCATTTACGGAAAGGGGGAATCCATCATGTCACGGATACATACGACGGATATCGAGGTCGGATATGGGGACAAGACGATTGTAAAACAATTGAGCTTGTCGATTCCCGACCATAAAATCACGACGATTATCGGACCGAACGGTTGTGGAAAATCGACGCTCTTAAAAGCGATGACACGGATTCTTTCTCCATCTGCTGGCGCTGTGCATTTAGACGGGGCCGACATCGCGAAATGTAATACGAAAGAGATTGCCCGTAAAATGGCCATCTTGCCGCAAACGCCGGAAGGTGCCGGCGGCTTGACCGTCGGCGAACTCGTCTCCTACGGTCGATTCCCTTATCAGTCCGGATTTGGACGCCTCTCGAAACATGACCATGAAGTCATCGATTGGGCACTCGATGTGACCGGGACGCTCGCTTATAAAGACCGCAGCGTCGACGCCCTGTCTGGGGGACAACGTCAACGCGTGTGGATTGCGATGGCACTCGCCCAAGAGACCGATTTAATCTTCTTGGATGAACCGACGACTTACCTTGATTTGGCCCATCAGCTCGAAGTGCTCGAACTGCTCGAAACGCTCAATCGAGAGCAAGGGCGGACCATCGTCATGGTGCTCCACGATTTGAACCAGGCCGCTCGCTTTGCCGATCATATCGTTGCGATGAAAGACGGCGAGGTGCTCGCGACCGGTTCGGCTGAGGAAGTCATTTGTCCGCTCGTGCTCAGACAAGTGTTCCATATCGATGCCATCATCGGGCGTGACCCCCGGACCGAAAAACCGATGTGTCTCACTTACCATTTGATTAAAGATGAGCTAAAAGAAGCGCCCCCTGCCCAGCAGGCCGCCGCAACTTTGCTTGCCAATGCCCGTTAGGCTTTCTTGACGTCCCGCACATCGCGAGACGTTTTTTCGTCTCCTGCACGTTAGTGAGGAGGAAGACACGGGTAATACATCGAAGGTATTGAAAAAGGAGGCACGTTATGGATTGGCTCGATGGATTATTTGTTCTCACCTCGGTCGCTTGGCTATATGAAATTTGGCGATACCGAAACCGGTCCGAACCGACCGATGGTGCCAGTGAGCACGCCAGTTTTTATATCGTCTCATTGATGATGGTTACCGTATTCGCTATCTCGATCGGACTTTCTGTTTGGACCGATACACGTCAGGCCACACTGCAACGCCTGCTCGGCCTGAGCGGGTTCATCGCCGGTGTCTCACTTCGCTATTGGGGCATCCGACAATTGCGCCATCAGTTCACCCGCCACGTCGTCGTCCGGCCCGCGGATGAGCTCGTCAGTTCGGGACCGTATCGTTATTTACGCCACCCCCTCTACACAGGGCTCTTATTTATCACGTTCGGATTTTCACTCTTTTTCGCACCTTGGACGATTGCTCTCGTCGGTACATGTTTGATGAGTCTCGCTCTCTTATGGCGCATCCATATCGAGGAGAAGATGTTGACGTCTCACTTCGGTGTGACGTATCAGACGTGGGCCAAGTCACGTAAACGCTTGATCCCGTTCATTTATTAAGCAAAAAACATGCACGCTCGTCTTCATTGACGGGCGTGCATGTTTGGTTAAACGGAGAAACGTCCAAGTAGACGGACGATGATGAATCCAGCGAAGAACGAGAAGATACTGAGTATCCACATGATTGTCGTGTCCGGCAGACCTGGGAACACGACCGCAAGCGAGCCGATGACCAACCCGATGATGACCGAAAACGTCATGCCCGGAAAATGACCGAGCAAATAGCGAATCACTTTACTGCTGACGATAAAACCGACGGCCACTCCAAGACCGACGATGCCGATAATGAGCAAGTTCAAGTTCGACAACGCGCTGATGACGGTCGGATACACCCCGATCAAAAGCAATACGAATGAGCCACTGATTCCCGGCAACAACATCGCCATACTGCCGAGCCATCCTGAGAAGAACAAGAGAATCGTCGTCCCTGTCGAGAGTTCCGTGATGATCGCCGTATCTGCTGGTTTGATGATTGCCATGCTGGCCACAAGAATCGCTCCGATGACCATCGCGACGATATGCACCGGTCGCATAATGGCTCTCGTTCGAAATTCAAAGAAGAGCATCGGGATAATCCCGAGAATCAATCCGATGAAAAAGAACTGGGTCGGTTCATAATATTCGAGCAAGAGGAACTCAATCACGCGGCTGAGTCCTAAAATCGCCCCTGCCATTCCAATCCCGAGCGGAATCAAGAACAACAAGTGCTGTTTCCAATGCCGACTGAAGATACCACTGATTGCTTCAATCAAACGGTCATAAATTCCTAAAATGACTGCAATCGTCCCGCCGCTGACGCCAGGAATCAAATCACTCGTTCCCATCGCGATGCCGCGCAACATATTCTTCCACTCCATACACAATCTCCTTTTTCTCTCTCAATGTGATCAAGCATATAGTATAGCCGAGTCCAGATCGGTTTGCATCGGTTTCGTGACGTGTTCAGGCGTTCTCGCTTACCGTAAACGTCATATAATCGAACCGTCCCCCGGATATCTCAATCTCTTTCTCTTTCATAAAGCCGAGACGTTCATACAATCGACCTGCTGCCGGGTTCGTCTGATCGACGTTGAGCGTGACGCGAGGAATGTTCATGGCACGCGCATGAGCAATCGCCTGTTGAATCAAGCCCGTCCCAATCCCGCGTCCGCCGAACGTCGCGTCGACGGCGACCGAGTCGATATACAGGACGTCGCCTTCCGTTTCGACATCCAACTCGTCAGACTGACCGTTTGTCCGGAGCCAAGCTTTAATCGGTTCATCGAGCATTGCCGCCTGCTCGCCATGATACGCAATCAGGATGCCTGCAATCGTCGCATCGGATTCGGCCACCCATATGTTCTCGTAGCTCAAGCGGTTGCCAGGCTGACCAATCCACATCGCGAGTCGAACGAGCATGTGCTCTTGATCGGATGTGCCGGTCAATGAATAGGCGATTTCATGAATCGCCGTATAGACGAGCGGTGCAATCTGCAACTGATCGTCCGGTGTCGCTTTTCGAATATTCATCATTATCGCCTCCACTCAACAGTCTAGCATAAAGCTGTCCACAAAGGGTTTGTCAGTTCATGAAGTGTGGGATGATAGAAACAAAAGGGAGGAATGCATGATGAAAGCAATTTTAACAGGTATGAACGGGACCGTCGCCCCTGTCGTCGCCGAGACGTTAACGCGGCATGGCATCGAGCCCGTGGCCTGGGACCGAACGAAAGTATCGACCACAGATGAGGCCGAGATGCGACGTTTCATCGAATCGGTGCGTCCGAACTACTTTCTTCATATCGGGATGGGTGCCGTCGAATGGGCCGACACGCTAGCTCGGCTATGCGGAGAATATAAGATTCCATTTCTCTTCACGAGCACCGTCTCGGTGTTCTCTGACAACGTGACAGGGCCAATCACACCGGACATGCCTCCTGACGCGACCGATGAATACGGGGCCTATAAGCGGGCCTGCGAAGAGACGATTGCCCGGACCAATCCTGGTGCCCAAATCGTACGGCTCGGTTGGCAAATCGGGCATCGTGCCGGTTCGAATAACATGATGGATTATTTCGAGAACGAGATGAAACGACATGGCGTCATCGTCGCGAGCGCTCACTGGTACCCGTCTTGCTCGTTTTTGGAAGACACGGCCGATGCCTTGTTCGAGATTTTGACGAAGCGAGGGCCCGGGCTGTACCAATTGAACGGCAATTCGAGTCACTCTCTGTATGACATCGCGATGGCGCTCAAAGAGTCACATGATACGTCGTGGCAAATCGAACAGACTGATGAACCGAAACGTGATAATCGAATGGTCGATACGAATATCACGATTCAACCGATTACAAAACGGCTAGCGTTACACACGAAATGAGTCGCCCGCGGGCGACTCATTTATTTGTTCTTTCGAATTTGATTCAGCACGAAACGGCTCTTCGGTAAACTCGGAAAGTCGACAAAGCTATAACTGAGGTCTTGCGGAGGCACCTCGTAACGGTAACGTGTTAGGAACACGTCGATCGTCTCGCGCATGATTGCAATCGTCACGTGCTCCCCCGCACAGCGGTGTCCGAAATCGACATCCCCGCCGCCTTGCGGAATGAACGTGAACGGACTTTCCGTCCAGTCTTTGAACCGATCGGGGTTGAATGTATCCGGTTCCGTCCACAAGGAAGGGTCATGATTCGTCCCATATAAATCGAGCAAGACGAGCGTCCCTTCTTCGAACGTAAATCCGTTCCACTCGAAATCTTGCTTGACCCTCGCAGCGGTCACGGGGAAAAATGGATAAAAGCGTCTCACTTCTTGGACGAACCATGTCGGTTCGGTCTCACCACGCGCCAATCGGTCCCGCGCTTCCGGAAATTGGTGGAGCGCCAATACAGTGAACAACACATAAATCGAGACAGCCACGGTCGGGCGCAATATATTGATTACTTCGACAGCAACGACGTCGGCCGGAAGCAGATGACCCGCTTCATCCCGATGCCAAGAAAATTCGTATAACGCCGTTTGTTCGTTTGGGAGAAGCCGGTTCGTCCGCACTTCTTCGACCATGCCACGCACCCACGCCTCGGCCGAGGAGCGGGCCGCTCGCCCCCGAACATGTTTTGGTCCGAGGGCAGTCCCAGATTCAAATAACAATTTCATCTCGTCCGTCCGACGCGCTACTTCGCTTTCATGGAGCGGGACCCCGGCCCATTCACAGACGGCCCGCATGAGAACTTCTTGCGCCGTGTCATAGAGCACCGTCTCGTCAGCTGCCGCGTCGAGCGCCCGTTCCCACTCCCGGCTGACCAGCTTCGTTAACCGCTTGATATTTTGTGGGAACATGAGCGCCATGAACATCTGTTTGCGATGTGTATGGGCCGAGCCGTCTAACGTCTGCACACCATCCTCACCGAATAGTGTTTTCAGCAACCGTTTCGGTGCCGCATCTTTGCGCACGAACTTGTCCGCGTCATAAAACAAGGCTGCCGCCTCGCCGCCTCCGAGACAGATGACGCGTTCGCCGAGCAAGCGTGTTTCAAACAGAGTGGATTGAAAGCTCTTCCGACGGTTCGGGACGTATAAATATCCTTCCCGTAGGAACGCCAGGCTATGATCGAGCCCTTCTTCTTTTGGAATCAGTCGTGTCATCATGATCATCCTCTCCAGTTTTGCTATAAAGGATGTTCCCCTGTTGCTAGCGAACAAACCTATAGGGAAAGGAGGAAATGAAATGCTATCTTTCATCTTGACGTTCCGGCGCATGTTCCGCGGGATTTGGCGTGGCTTGAAGGATGCGGAGTTTCAAGTCTTGTTCAGTCTAGCCTTCCTGACCATCCTCTCCGGGACACTGTTCTACTCACGCTTCGAAGACATGCGTTGGCTCGATGCCCTGTATTTCAGTATCGTCACACTCACGACAATCGGCTATGGGGATTTTGTCCCGACGACCGATATCGGCAAAGTGTTCACGATCGGCTATGTCATCACGGGTGTCGGCATCATGGTCGGTTTCATCACGAAAGTGTTCGACCATCTTCAACAAGCACGGCTCGAAGAGGTTCGCAAACGCAATACGCCACCGTCCCCGTAAGGATGGTGGCGTATTGGTTTAAGAAGCTTTTCGATTTCGATTTTCGAGTTCGAGCTGTTGATTGAATCGCTTCGTTTCAGCAATGACGACACCCGACAAGAACAGTAAGCCAATCAAGTTCGGGATGGCCATCAAACCGTTGAACACGTCCGAGAGCGCCCAAACCAAGTTGAGGTTCGTCGTCATCGCACCGAGACCGGCAACGAGAACGAACGCAATCCGATAAGGAAGAATCGATTTTTGACCGAACAAGTAATGAATCGACCGTTCCCCGTAGTATGACCACCCGAGCACCGTCGAGTAGGCGAACATGACCAGTCCAATCGTCACGATATAACCGCCGGCCGGTCCAAGGAATTGCTCGAACGTCGCCGTCGTCAATTCGACCCCCTCGAGGCCCGAACCGATTTGACCGCCCATGACGAGCGTGATTCCCGTGACAGAACAGACGATGAGCGTATCGAGAAACACTTGCGTCATCGAGACGAGCGCCTGACGTCCCGGCATATCCGTTTTAGCAGCCGCTGCGGCAATCGGCGCCGAACCGAGACCTGCCTCGTTCGAGAAGACGCCGCGCGCCACACCGTAACGAATGGCGGCCCCGATGGCTCCGCCACCGATTGCTTCGGCACTGAACGTGCTGCTGAAGATGAGGGCGATGGCATCCGGAATGAGCGTGTAGTTCATCACCATAATCAACAATCCGCTGCCGAGATAAAAGACGATCATGACTGGTACGAAGTAACTGACGACGCGACCGATTGATTTGACACCGCCCAAGATGACCGCGCCTGTGAAAATCATAATCAAGATACCAGAGACATACAACGGCACGTCAAAGGTCGTCTTGAGCGCCATCGCGACCGAGTTCGTCTGCACCCCGTTCCCAATCCCAAATGCCGCGAGCGAGGCGAATCCTGCGAATGCGACGGCGAGCCAACGTTGCTTCAAGCCACGTTCTAAGTAATACATCGGCCCCCCGGCCATTTGTCCGCGTTCATCGGTCACCCGATATTTAACGGCGAGCACGGCTTCGGCGTATTTCGTCGCCATACCGAAAAATCCGGATACCCACATCCAGACGATCGCCCCCGGTCCACCGAGCACGACCGCGGTCGCAACCCCGACGATATTCCCCGTACCGACGGTTGCTGCGAGCGCCGTCATGAGCGCTTGGAAGTGACTGATATCCCCTTTCGATGTTTTGTCTTGATTTTTAGAAAACGCGAGCTTCAATGCGTACGGCAACTTCGTGACTTGAAGTCCCCCGAGCCGTACCGTCAAGTAGATGCCTGTCCCCACAAGCAAAATCAATAACGGTGGTCCCCACACAAAGTTCGAAATCGTACCGATGAGTTCACTGAACGATTGACTCATATTGAATTCCCCTTCCCCTTATGTAATCGTACACCTCTATTTTTTCAGAATACTTAGAAGATTGTCAAAAGTATTGTAATAAAACAACGATTTGATTTTTAAGCTGTATCTAAAACAGCGAGCCGCCGATTAGACGTCTCGCTGAGAAGGGGGTTTTTCACGTTGTAAAGGGGCGCGCCAATCAAATTCATCCGGCACGTAGTCGAGTCCGCCCGAATGGAACGGTTGGCACCGCATTAAGCGGCGAGTCGTCAAATACCCACCTTTAAGGGCACCATGCTTTTCAATCGCCTCGATTCCATAGTGCGAACACGTCGGATAAAAACGGCAAGTCGGCGGTTTCAACGGCGAGATGAACCGTTGATACCCTTGAATCCCCCGCACTAACACTCGTTTCACTCTCATCGCCTCCAGTTTGATTACTGCCATAATAGCTTGCCCGGGCCAGCTTGTCATCTATGGCGCATGCGACAATCAAATGACAAACCGCTCATCTTTTTTTCCTTTGTTTTACAATTTGAGCACGATGGGCGCTATTTGTTGCGTCATTTGTTATGATAAGCAACATGTATATATACGACCGAATCTATATGAAGAGGTGACGAGAATGAATATTTTAATGGTAGGTGCAGGATCGATGAGTGAGTCACTCGTACGCGGATGGCTTGCCTCTGGTGTGTCGCCTGAACAAATCACGATGACGAACCGGAGTGACCGGACCCGTTTGACAGCGTTACAGGCCGAGCTCGGCGTGCAAATCGTCGACGAGGAAGATGTCAACGCGTATGACATCGTCGTCCTCGCGATGCAACCGGACGGGGTCATTCCTTACGTGCAATCTAAAACGTGGAGCACACCGCTCCTCGTCTCCGTAGCAGCTCATATCGAACCGAGCGAGATTGAAGAGGCGTCAGGTCTCCCTGCCGTCTGCGCGATGCCGAATACCCCAGTCGCTTATCGGAGCGGGATGACCGGACTCTGGTTCGGCCCAGAGACCGATGATACGGTCCGTGAGACCGCGACGGCGCTGTTTGAACGCGTCGGACGGACGGCCGTGACGGATGCGAAGAAGATGTCCGCCTTCATGGCTGCCGCCGGATGCAGCCCCGCTTTCTTTTATGAAATCGTCGGTTCGATGACGCCCGTCTTGACCGATGCCGGTTTCGATGAAGCGACGGCGCGCCAAATCGTCGCCCAGGCGATGAAAGGATCGGCTGAACTGTTGCTTCACGAGACACGGCCGACGAACGACTTGATTGCGGACGTGGCCGCGCCAGACGGTCCGACCGACCGCGGTGTCGGTGTGCTCCGCTCGCGCGATTTAGCAGACGTCATGGCTTCTGCCCTTCGCGAAAGTGCGAGAGAAGAAGTCGAACAACCGAAGAATTGAAAAAATCCGAGAAACGCATCGCGTCTCTCGGATTTTTTTATTGGACGATATGTAAAATCGAGACGATGACCGCGACCATCAAGATTCCCGGCAATAAGTTCGCGACACGAATCCGCGTGATGCCGACCAAGTTCAACCCAATCGCGACAATCATGACACCACCGGTCGCCGTCATCTCTAAAATAAAGTCATCCATGAGCGACTCCGGGATGAACTTCATGATTTGAATGGCGAGCAAGGCGATTGCTCCTTGGTATAAGAGTACCGGGACGGCCGAGAACATGACCCCGATGCCGAGCGTCGAGCTGAGGACGAGTGCCGTGAAACCGTCAATCAATCCTTTCGTATAGAGGACGTCATGATCCCCGCGCAATCCGCTGTCGAGCGCGCCGATGACAGCCATCGCACCAATGACGAAGATGAGCGTCGCCGTGATGAAGCCTTCGGCGATACTTGACTTACTCTTGCCCCCGAGGCGGCGTTCCAATTGATAGCCGACCTCGTTCAACTTCTCATCGAGCTTCCACCATTCGCCGAGTGCAGCCCCGATGACGAGACTGCCGATGACGATTAAAAAGTTCTCACTTTTCATCCCCATTTGAACGCCAAGCAAGACGACGGCGAGACCGATGGCTGCGGTGACCGTCTCTTTCATTCGTTCGGGGATGCGGTGAAACAAGAGTCCAAGTAATGTGCCAATCACGATCAACGCCGCGTTGACGATTGTTCCGGTTAAGACCATCGTATAATTCCCCGTTTCTGTATGTATTGAGAGGAATATACCAACTGTTTATGTAGGCTGTCAATTGAAAGAAAAACAAAAAAAAAGCCACTTCTCGCAAGAAGTGGCGTCGCGGAAACCCACGTTCCTATGGGTTTCGCATCGGGTTTGGCACCCAAGTGATTCTGACTGGGCTCGAACCAGCGACCTCTACCCTGTCAAGGTAGCGCTCTCCCAGCTGAGCTACAGAATCAGGTCGTGTCCTCTCTTAAGGACACTATTAATATATCAAGAAACTAATGCCTTGGCAACTGTTTTTTAAAACTTTTTTTACTTTTTTTTAACGCGTCATTTCTTCCCGTTTCATATGGCGGCACAACCGTTCTAAATCACCGGCATATACCGAGACGAGCATGCCTTGATATTCGGTATCCCGATCCCAATGCAGTCCGTTCGCTTTCGCGACCCGTTGCGATGGGACGTTATCCGGATGAATCAAGGAAATGATCTCTTTCTCACCTTCTTCGAACGCATGACGCATGAGACGAGCCGCTGCCTCGCGTCCGTAGCCCATATGCCAATGCTTCGGCGCCAACCAATATCCGACTTCAAGTTCAATCGTGCCGTCGAGTTCATGGAGCAACGTGCCGGCATGACCGATTGGCTCGTCATTTTCATGCGACATCAATTTGAGCAACCCGGTTTGACGACCCGTCTGATAGCGGGCCAACTGGCGCTCGAACCATTCGATCGTCTGTTCATCCGTATATGGCTTTCCATCCGGGCTAATGAAACGCATCACGCGCGGATCTTGGAGTAGCGATTTCACGAAATAAAAATCAGCAATCGTGTAAGGTTCGAGTCGTAGACGCTCGGATTGCAGTTTGATATGACTCATCGTCCCCGCCCCTTTCGTTCACAGTCTGAACTATTTAATTCCCGTTTTTATTCGAAGCTAATCCTGATCACGCGACAACTTTTAATCCGATGACACTCCCGATAATAAGCAATAAGAAGAAGATACGCCACCGGTCCCGCGATTCGTTCAAATACAGCATGCCGAGCACGACGCCGCCGGCCGCCCCAATCCCGACCCAAATCGAATATGCCAGCCCGAGCGGGAGCGTCTCGAGCGAGCGCGACAACAAATAAAAACTTAAGGCAAACGTTCCGACGGACAAGATCGACCATTTAACAATCTGATAGCCTTTCGATTTTCCCATCCAAAAGACCGCCATCATCTCGGCAAGACCCGCGCCAATCAAAAATACCCAACTCATGCCGATTCTCCTCCTGTCACTTGTTTCAGTCCAATCACACCGATGAGGAGCGTCGCGATAAAGACGAGCTTCATGCCGGTCAGCGCCTCATCGAACAAGACTGCACCGACGATGACCGTTCCGACGGCCCCGATGCCGGTGAACACTGCATAACCGGTCCCGGCCGGTAACGTCCGGAACGACATCGCCAACAACCCAAAGCTCACAACTAATAAGAGAACGGTCACGGTGCTCGGACCGAGCACCGTGAAGCCGTTCGACAGTTTCATCGTCGTGGCCCAGACGATTTCAAGCAGGCCGGCTAGAATGAGCCAAACCCAGGCCATTTGATCTTGTTTCATGTCCATCCGACTCCTTTCTTATAGATGGTGAATGCGGCCTGTTGCCGCTTGACGCGATTCGTCTCGAGCGTGAAGAGTGAGATGAGCGCGCCGTCGAGAAAACAATAGTAGGCATCGTAAACGTCCTCGAGCGACTGTTCGGGTAACGCCCCTTGCTCCATCGCCAATCGAAACTGTTCTTTCTCAAACGCTTGCAAGTCCGTCTCGACCGACCCGAGCGTCGTCTCGATGAACAATCGCAATTCAGGAGGCGGGACGAGCAACATCCGCTTCGTCAGCATCCATGTCTCCTCTTCTTCAAAGAAGCGAATCAACGTCTCGACGATGGCCTCGATCCGTTCGAGCGGTGCCGCGCCCTCAGTGGCGTCCCGCGCTTCTCGCCAGACGCGATCGTAACGATTTGCCATGTCCTCGACGACTTGTTTGAACAATTGCTCTTTTCCTTCGATATGGGCGTATAGCGACGCTTTCTTAATGCCAACATCCTCGGCGAGTGCCGCTAATGATAGTCCTTCATACCCTTCAAGCGCAAAGCGCCGCCGTGCCGCCAGCTCGATTCGTTGTTTCGTATTCATCCGTCATCGACCCCTTTCTTCATTATCACTTTACCTAACGAACGGTAGGTAGTCAAGTGTCGCGATTGCATTTCTCGTCCACACCCGGCAAACTAAAACCAGTTGACTGCGAAAGGAGCGCTTTATATGCTCGACCAATTCAGCTTCACCTTACCGACCGAGGCCATACGTGGCCGGAAGCGGATTGTCCGTGTCTATCGTCCCGACTTCGTGTCGGCTGACGAACGAATCCCGGTCCTCTATATGCACGACGGTCAAAACGTGTTCGACGGCAAGACCGCCACGATCGGCGAAGGTTGGTCAATCGACCGCCACATCGAGGACTTGCAATTGCCGCTCATGGTCGTCGCCATCGCGAGTGCCCCGGACTGGCTCGACCGCTACGATGAGTATTCGTTTTATGAGGATGAGATGCTATATCGCCGAATCGGGCCGGAACTCGCCAAGACACGGCCCACGCTCGGCGGGAGAGGTCGGGCTTACGCCGACTGGCTCATGAAAGAGTTGAAGCCGTGGATTGATGAACGCTACGCGACCGACCCGGACGACGTCGGCGTGATGGGCAGCTCGATGGGCGGGGTCATCTCGCTCTATATGATGACGGCCTATCCGTCCATCCGGCGCGTCGGCTCGCTCTCGACAGCCGCTTGGGCCAATCTCGACTCCCTCATTCGGGATGTGAAGCAGGCCGATGTGACGGCGCGCCTCTATATGGACATCGGGACGAACGAGACGAGCGGACCGATCACGCCCGAGGATTACCTCTATACGAACGCGAAACTCGTCGAGACTGTCGCGCGAACAGGGATTGCCTTCCGCTATGAAGTCGAGCCCGGTGCCGTCCATAATGAAATCGCGTGGCGGCGTCGGCTACCGAATGCCCTCGCCTTCCTCTATGAATTGACATAAAAAAGAGACGAATTCCACGAAGGGATTCGTCTCTTGCTTGATTAAATGACCCAGTTGCCGTCACGCATGATGGCTTCGCGTGAACCGTCTTCGAGTTCACCGTCGATGTTCATCTCGGCCGAGCCAATCATGAAGTCGACGTGTGTCATCGAGTCGTTCGCACCGTTCTCGGCGAGCTCTTCAGCTGACATTTGTGGTCCGCCTTCGAGACATGTCGAGTAGGCGCGTCCGAGCGCCAAGTGGCATGATGCGTTCTCGTCGAATAACGTGTTATAGAAAAGGAGACCCGAGTTCGAGATTGGTGAGTCGTCCGGCACGAGCGCAACTTCTCCGATACGACGCGCCCCTTCATCGAGGTTCAACAACTCATCGAGTGCCTGTTGGCCTTGTTTCGCTTCCGCCTTCACGACTTTCCCGCCTTCGAACCAAAGCGTGAACCCATCAATCAAGTTGCCGCTGTAGCTGAGCGGTTTCGTGCTCGAGACGTGTCCTTCGACCGAATCTTTATCAGCGAGCGTGAACACTTCTTCGGTCGGCATGTTGGCGATGAAATCGACGCCGTCGATGTTCGGACCGCCGCCGCCAAGGAAGACGTGCTTCTTCGGCAAGCCGATCGTCAATTCCGTGCCCGGTGCCTTGTAGTGGAGCTTCGCATACTTCTTATTCGTGAGTAATGTCGCGCGTTCACGGAGCGATGTGTCGTGCGTATCCCACGCCGCAACGACATCCGGTTGGTCCATTCGCGTCGCTTCGAAAATCGCTTTCCAAAGGGCCGGTACAGCGTCTTCACGGTCTGGGAAGACTTTCTTCGCCCACGCTTCCGAAGCGCCAGCGACGATTGACCAGCTGACGTTGTCGCTCATGACGTATTTACGCCATTTGGCAAGTGCCACGCCGGCAGCACGATTCGAGTCCGCGATGCGTGATGACTCAACGCCGTTCAGTGCGTCCGGGTCGTCGCTGACGATTGATAGGAAGGCTGTCTTCTCTTCGGCCAATTGTTCAAAGCGTGCCTTGAGCCATTCCGGGTATTCTTTGAAGGCATCCGCCGGGGCGTTGAAGTAACGGACTTTCGTCGTCTCTTCGTCACTCCAGTTGACATACACTTGTTTCGCGCCAGCCGCGTAAGCTGCTTTCACGATTTGACGGACGAGCGCTGCTTGGCTAATATCAGCTCGGACTTCGAGCTGTTGGCCCGGCTGAATGTTGACGCCTTTTTTGACGGCAAGCTCAGCGTAGCGGGCAAATTCTGCCTCGGTCGGCATGGTTACAGTAGACATATGTACAGTTCCTCCTTTTTCACTTATTCCTATTTTCTTAAATTTTCGGAAAAGTTGCAACCAAATCGCAAAAACGGGCATATTAGTAGATGAAGACAGAAGGAGGAATATACATGTCAGATTGGAAAACGACGTACACACACTTTTTAACAAGCGCGACCGAGGACTATACCAACAAAGAAAAATTGGGTGACCTCTTGGTCCAAGGTGAACTCGCTCTCGCTAAAGTGACAGTCGATGTCGCGTCAAGCGAGATTAGCAATATCGAACGGGAAGAAGAACTGACGCTCTACTTCCAAATGAAACAGTTGCTCAATATGTTGCGCGCCCTCTATAACGACCAGTTCGAGATGCAGCCAGACAAACAGCACGCCCTCGTCGCCGCCGTCCTCTACTTCGTATCCCCATTCGATGCGATTCCGGATGACGCTCCGCTCGGCTTATTCGATGACGCTCAAGTCATCGATTACGTTCATGAACAGCTCGCAAGTGATATCGACCGCTTCCATAATGAATTGTAATCATTCGACGCTTGAAATTCCGACATCGTCGGAGTACGCTTGAATGAGTTTATTTCAAAGGGGGCGTATGGCGCCTAGCCATTATCTATGTATGCAAAAACTAGAAAACGGATCGCCGTCGAGACGACCTTGTTCATCATCGCCGGAACGATTCTACAATCGATTTTTGTCGGTCTATTGCTCAAACCAAACGAAATCGGGTCCGGGGGTATCGTCGGGATCACGTTGATCGTCAATGAACTGTTCAACACGCCGATTGGATTCACGCAACTCGTCTTGAACATCCCGCTCTTCATCGTCGGGATTAAATATCTGGGGAAACGGTTCATTCTCATGACCGGCCTCGTCGTCGTCTTATCATCCATCTTGATTGACACGTTGCCCGTGCTCATCCCGCCGACACCGCTCGATGACCCGCTCGTCGCCTCGGTGTTCAGTGGGATCGTTTCCGGCCTCGGGCTCGCCCTGCTGTTGTTCGCAGGCGCTTCGACCGGAGGACTCGACATTCTCGGGAAAGTCATTTATACGAACAACCGGAACTTATCACTCCCGAAAATCTTTTTGACACAAGATATCATCGTCTATATCCTCGTGTTCATCACGTTCGACATTAAAGCGGTCATGTATGCGCTCGTTCTGAGTTTCGTCCGGTCGCGGACGTTGTTGACGATTCACCGGTTCTTCTCGGCGCAGAAGCAGTGTTTCATCATCTGTAAGAAAGCCGATGAAATCAACCTCGTCATCAAGCAGAACTTGAAACGCGGCGTCACGATTATGGACGCGACCGGCGGTTACTCGAACGACTCGAAGAAGATGTTGTATGTCGTCGTCCAGAACAACGAAATTCCAAAACTGCGTCAAATCGTCTCCGAGATTGATTCAGAAGCGTTCGTCACCGTCTCCGAAATCGATTCGGTCGTCGGTAACTTCAAAGAACATTCGTATACACTTTAATCGACAGCGAGTTGCTGTCGATTTTTTTGTGTAACAAACGCATGAACAATCCGATAATAATGGTGAGCCTCTTAGACATATACAGAAGGAGGTGCATGAGTTGACCAACCACTCGTTGCGCCAAACAGTCCCCGCTTTGCTCGTCGGGACCTTTTTTCTCGGACTTTTATTGATTCTGTTCACCCCTTACGCCTTGAGAGAGACGAGTTTGTTCGTCTATTTCACGGCGGTCACTCTCATCGCGACCGTCTTCAGCGCGACGGCCGTGTTTCAAAATCGTGGGATGCGACGCTACATACATTTACTGATTAGCGCCGGCAATGTCTGCTTCATCGCTTATTTGGTCGGACACCATTTTGGCGCATCGACAGCAATCAACCATATGCCGTTCATTCAGAACTTTTTTTATTTGATTATGTCGCTGATTGTCATCACGCAATCGATTGAAATTCGGACATTGAAACTGCGAACATTCGACATTTTCGCCTTGTTCAGCTTCGTGTTGATCGGGGCGTTGCATCTGTTCATTTATTCGAACGACGGTGGGCGTTATGCGGCTCACTTGAACGGGTTTGAAGAACAGATGGTGTTGATTAGTCTCTACATGATGCTCGGCTTCCTGTACTTGAATCGCATCACCTCGGTCGGCCAAACGTTCCGTGTGCTCTTGTTGATCGGCATTCTCGGCTTCACGACCGCCTCGATTTTGAACCAATTGCTCATCTTCAACGGCATCGGCCATGAGTTGGTGCACCTGCTTCAAGTGAGTAGCATCTTTATCATTTCAATCAGCTACGTGTTCGATGAATCGAGAGAAGATGCCCTCGTCTATGACTCCGTGTTCGACTACGTCGTCTATAGCGCAATCGTCATGCTGTTCATGCTCGCCTCGGATCGTTTGCTCGGCACATCTGTGCTCGACTCGATGACGGCGAACGCCGTCTTGTTGCTGCTCATCCGTCAGTTCGTCGTCGCCAAACAAAACGCATTGATCAGTCACCGTTTACATACCGTCAATACCGACCTCGAAGTCGCGGTGACGACGAAGGCGCATGAACTCGAGGTTCGCGAACAACAGTATCGCTCGCTATTCGCCTATCATGCCGAACCGATTTTCTTGTTCGACCTCCATGGCGAAGTGTTGTCTGTGAACGAGGCCGGCAGCTCGGTGCTTGGTCATGATACGGAAACGTTGATTGGCTCCAACATTTTAGACATTATCGAACAAAAAGACCGGTCCGCCTATGCGACCGTGTTGCACGATTTAACGAACGGTCGCCCCCGGACGCTCGACGTCGATGTCGTCACCGAAGACGGGGCGAAACGGGTGTGGCAGTTGATGAATATTCCAATGATTATCGACGGCGAAGTCGAAGGCATCTATGCGATCGTCAAGGACATCACGCAAATGATCGTCCAACAAGAACAGATTTATTATCAAGCGAACCATGACAGTCTAACCGGGCTTCATAACCGCTACGCCCTGCAAGAACAGATTGAACGGCTGATCGCGGAAGGACGTCCGTTCTCGCTCATGTTCTCCGACCTCGACGGTTTTAAAGAAATTAACGACCAGTTCGGCCATCATATGGGTGACGAGTTGTTGCAACATATCGGTAAACGTCTGCGGGGCGCCTTGTTGCCGAACGAGTATGCGGGCCGGCTCGGTGGTGACGAATTCATCGTTGTCGCCGAGCATGACGACGATGAGATGCTCGTCGAACGGTTACGGCGCTCCGTCTATCGTCCGCCGTACTTCATGGGCGGGACGCTCGTCGAGATTCACGCGTCCATCGGTATCGTCCGCTATCCTGAACACGGTTCGACGCTCAAGCATTTGCTGTCGAACGCCGACCTTGCCATGTATAAGGCGAAGGACAAAGGACGCAACGAGACCGTTTTTTTCGCTCCTGAATTACGGGCCCACAAAGAAGAGCGCAAACTGTTGATGGAAGGGCTTGATACCGCCCTCGAGAAAGGCGAGATCTCACTTTATCTTCAGCCTCAAGTTGACGCTTCGACGAAAGCCATCATCGGGGCCGAGGCGCTCATGCGTTGGCAACGAGATGGCGTCTTCATCCCGCCAAGCCAGTTCATCCCGATTGCCGAAGAGACGGGGCATATCCATGATCTCGGCCGCTGGATGATTCATGAAACATTCCAATTGATGTACGCATTCGAGCAAGGCGATATCGATTTACCAAAACTATCGGTCAACCTATCCGTCCGCCAACTGTTCGATGAGCACTTAATCGAATATTTGACGACGTTATTCGAACGGTTCCCGATTGAACCTGGCCGACTTAACTTCGAGTTGACCGAGACGGTCGCGGCCCATCAATCCGACCGCGTGTTGACACGGATTCTCGAGTTGAAGGCGCTTGGCATCAAACTGTCGATCGACGATTTCGGTACCGGCTACAGCTCGCTCGCCTACCTCGTCCGCTATCCAATCGATGAGCTGAAAATCCCGCGCGAGTTCACGATGCAACTCGAAGAGAACCGGGAGTATCAAACCGTCACCGCGACCATCGTCGCGATGGCCCGGCAACTAGGGATGGCACTCGTCGCTGAAGGTGTCGAGACCGAGTATCAAGAGAATTTCTTACGGAAAATCGGCTGTGATTCGATGCAAGGCTATCGCTATGCGAAACCGATGCCACTCGATGAGTTTGTTATTTACTATATGAAGAAGACGATGTAACGAACATGCCCCGAATCGGTATCCGGTTCGGGGCATTTGCTCATTTCATCTCATAAATCTTCACTTCGCCCGGCTTCAAATCGACCCACAGGTCCCAATTCTCATCGAACGAATGCTCGGCGTACGGCCATGACGTCGGTGAGTACACCATCTCGGCGAAACGGCTCGCGTTCCAGTTGCGGCGTCGCACCCCGTCGAGCGGGACTTTCCCTTGCAACGGTTGGTGCATATCCGTATTGGCCACGACGAGAAGCGTCTCGTTCGTATCCGGACGCAACCAAGCGAGGCCGATGAACGGGGCATCCATATGTGCCATGGCGAGCGGTTCGAAATGACTCGGGTTGACGAGGACGTCCAACCAACGACGACGCACCTCGGCCACTTGATGCATCAGTTCGATCATCTCGTCTCGCTCCGGATGATCCCAATGGAACTGGTACGCATCGAAGAAAGCAAGCTTTCCAAAGTACGGATCGGTCGGGAAGAGTTGATACGCTTCTTCCGGTCGGCAGTCGAGCCCGGTGTTCATCGGCTGTGTCTCATACAGTTCGAGTCCAGAGTTCGTCATCGGGATGCCGTTCGGTACGAAGCCGTTCAAGACGGCGAGCAAGCGACTCGCCTGCCGTCCCCCATCTCGTGTCGCGATACGGCGCGTGTCTGCCGTTTCTCCGGCCGCAAACACCGGTAACGGTAAGAAGCGCGAGTCATATACGAACTGGTGCGTCTCATGTGTATCAAAGCGTGGCTCTTTATAGAACCCGTACCCGATAATCATGTTATAGCCCGCTTCTTTCGCCGCCCACGCACCGATTTCAATCAATTCTTCAGCGATGAAGCTGAAGTTGGCGTCGAGTTCACGCGGTTGCTGTAGAATCCGTTGCGCCAAATCGACCGGCAAGGCGTGCCCCATGTCGATGCGAGCTCCATCAATCCCATATTCACGCTGATAGTGCGGAATGATGTCGGCGAGCATCGCCCAGAGCGGCTCGTTGATTTGATCGCCTCGGAATTGATTCGATTTGATCGAGTCGAACAAGATATAAGGTGCCAAGTTCGCTTCGCTCACGTAAGGTGCTGCCGCTGTCGGGTGGTCCAAGAACAGACGGAAATACGTCACATCTGACCATGGTGGCTGCGGATCATTGATGCAATCGGAGAAGGCTGGAGCGGTCGTCAAGCCGAACTCGCGCTCGATGACGGCAAGCAAGTTCTCTTCTGGATGCTCGAGCAAGTACGCTCTCACCGTCTCCCACTTGTCCGCATCGACGAGATTCGGTGCCATCGAGAAGCGACGTAAGTGCGCCCAGACGTCTTCTGACCCATAAATCATAGGTAAGAAAGCATGCTCTGGTTTCACGTTCTCACCAATTCCTGGTACGTGCGGCGGATGATAGTAATCGAGTTCGGTCACCGGAATCCAATAAAACCATTCCGGATTTTCGAGAATGAGTCGGTTGTCACGAGCACATGTACGCGGGATGACATCGATGACGACACGAATCCCCACCATGTGACATGCTTCGACGAACGCCGCGAACTCTTCTTCGACCGTCAAGCCGTCTCCGGTCAACGTCTCTTTCAGTTCCTCATCGATTCCAAAAAAGTCTTGCACGGCATAAGGAGAACCAAATTCGCCTTTTTTGTTTTTATGACTGTGTTGCGAGATTGGCAATAAGAACAACGTGTCGATTCCCATGTAAAGGAGATGCGGAATCAACGCGAGCGTTTTGACGAACGTCCCTGTGTCTTTCATGCCGATCGAGTTCTCCATTTCGACATAGCCTGATCCATCATGATCCCATGATGTCGACGTCCGGACTTGCATCGAGTAGACCGATGCCCGCTTGATCCAATCGCCGCCAGTTTGCAAATATCCGTCCGCTTGGGCGACCGATTGATGGTAACCCCGTCCGTCGACCGCATGGGGAAGAATCGCTTTTTCAATCGTCTCGATCAAGAAATCATATGGATTGACCCGTTCGACCCCATCACGTACAGGCTCTGAAGCGAATTGCAGCCGGTTCCATAACGTCGGAATCTCATAATGGACGTTCGTTCGTTTTTCTTTCAAGACTTGGTGCAACTTGATTAACGATGAGTTCTCTGGCATGTGTATTCTCCTTATGAATAAAATCGTTCCTCTATCATTGTAAACGATATCAAGAAACGCATTACTATATTTTTATACCTTTACCCGAAATTTTCCTTTTCCAAAAAAATATTTTGCGACGAAATCGGTAAATAATGTACGATTGTATGGAAGGAGGGATGACCATGTCCCAACGAAAATGGCTGACCGTACTCATTTCGTTATCCGTCTTATCCATCCTCGTTCTCGCTAGTTTCGCCTTTCAACTTCGAGACACGAGACATCAACTCGAGTCGATTCATAGTCAACGCCTCGATTCCTATGATGCCATCGAAGAGATCATGTATTTTAACATTGAACGAGCCAACGCCATTCGCGGGTTGCTCGCCTACGAAGACCGGCGTTTTTTAGAATCGTATTACAGTATGTCCCAGCAAGCTGAAGAGTTGAAGACGTCGATCACGAACGACCCGCACACACCGAGCTCGCTGATTGATTTGCTTTACCGTGACGGAATATGGGAGCAAGGCGCCGCCGAAGTGCTTGTCTTTTATGAGCGCGGCGATCTCGAGGCCGCGACCGAGCTAGCCGAGACGATGACCGATCAGCGCCAAACGATCCTCGAAGATTTGCGTGCCTTAAAAAAGATGCAGTATGACGACATCCGCAAACAATTGATTGCGACGGAGAATCAAATCGATGTGCTAATGCAAGCGCTCACGTCCATCGCCATCCTCCTTAGCGCTGCGATTATCGTCATTTTATTTTTGATTTTCAAAACACGCAAAAAGAACCGACCCCAGTGAGTCGGTTCCCAGCCTCGAGCATGCTCGAGGTTTTTTTATTTGGCGTGAATCAATCGGGCGGCATTTCCGATAGCGAGTAAGGCGACCCCGACATCGGCAAACACGGCTTCCCACATCGAGGCGAGTCCGAATACGCCGAGTAAGAGGAAGAGCGCCTTCATCCCGAACGCGAACGTAATGTTTTGCCAGACAATCCGTCGTGTCTTTTTGCTCAAATCAATCGCCGCCACAACATCGTGTGGGGCATCATTCATGAGAACAAGATCAGCTGCTGCGACCGCAGTATCACTACCGACACCACCCATCACGAGTCCGACATCAGCACGCGCAAGCGCCGCCGCATCGTTCAAGCCATCACCGACAAAAGCGACCTTGCCGGTTGTTGCCAACCGCTCGACTTCCGTTACTTTTTGATGTGGAAGCAACTCGCTGTACACTTCATCGATGCCAATCGCTGAACCGACGGCATTCGCGACCTCTTGCCGATCACCCGTCAGCATGACTGTCCGATATCCGTATTGTTTCAACGCACGAATCGTCTGTTCCGCATCCGCCTTCACTTCGTCCCTCAACTCGATTCGTCCGAGCCAGCGATCATTTTTCACGACATGCACAATCGTCCCCGACGTCTCCTTCGGGATCGAGTAGCCCAATTTTTTCATATAGCGGGCACTACCGACGTAAATGCGGTGTTCACCGTCTATAGCCATCAGTCCGTAACCCGGCTCTTCTTGGATTGTTGCGAACGGCGCGACCGGACCGGCTTGCTCGACGATTGCTTTTGCAAGCGGATGCGTCGAAGCCATCTCGACTCGGGACGCAAGTTGGAGCAACTCGTCCTTCGTCAATTCTCCATTCGTCGCAATATCCGTCACTTCAAAACGTCCCGTCGTGAGCGTTCCGGTCTTATCAAAGATAACCGTCTCAACTTCGGCGAGGACGTCCAAATACTCGCCGCCTTTCACTAAAATGCCACGCCGCGAGCCAGCACCAATTCCACCGAAATAACCGAGCGGAATTGAGATCACTAAGGCACACGGACAACTAATGACGAGGAAGATTAAAGCCCGGTACACCCACTCCTCCAAATTTCCGACAAACAATGGCGGGACAAACGCGACCACAGCCGCTAAAACGACGACGATTGGCGTGTACACTTTGGCTAATCGTGTGATCATCTGTTCCGTCTTCGCCTTGTTCATGCTCGCCTGTTCAACGAGGGCAATCATCTTTTGAAGACTCGACTCCGCAGCCGGTCGCTCGACCCGAACTTCGAGCCGCCCTTCGAGGTTGATCATGCCGGCCAATACGTCTTCACCAGGCCCGACTTGGCGTGGCAACGACTCTCCTGTCAGAGAAGCCGTATCCAGTGAGCTGTCCCCTTGTAACACCTGACCATCCATCGGCACTTGTTCACCAGCCCGCACTATGATGACGGAGCCGACCGTTACGTCCTCAGGTCGTTGCTCAACTTCTCGCCCCTCAACAAGAACGCGTGCGCGTGTCGGTTTCAAATTCAATAGCGATTGAATCGACCGCCGTGAAGCGTGGACCGCTTTCGCTTGGAAATACTCACCGAGTTGATAAAACAGCATGACGGCGACCGCTTCCGGATACTCCGAAATCGCAATCGCACCGACCGTCGCAATCGTCATTAAAAATTTCTCATCAAACCATTCCCGATGCCATACGTTACGAAATGCGGCATAGACGACATCATAACCCGCAACCACGTAGGCGATTCCGTACACGACAAGCGAATCGGTATACAGACCGACGAGCAGGAATGCGAATGCAATCCCGAACCGCCATAACAAGCGACTCGACATCGGTACTTCCTCATCATCTTTCACAAAATGAGCACCCGGTTCAATTCGCGCCATCGACGCTTCGATAGCCCGTAGCGTCTCCGTATGATCCTTCGAATCATTCCATTCGATAATCATTCGACTTGTCGCAAAATCAATCTGACAAGCGGCGACACTGTCCTCTCCCGTCACACTCTTCTCGATTTTGGCGGCGCAGTTCGTACATGTAATCCCTTCGACGGGCAATACATCTCGTTTCATCTTAATTTCGCCCCTTTTATATTCAAACGTTCATTTGAATATATCATAACGCGGTCGCCTCACAATTACAACCGAAAAAAAAGCCGACTGGAATCCCAGTCAGCCTCACGTGCCTGATTCAGTCTCATCTTGCTCGGCGCTATGGGCCATCGCAATCTCGACGAGCAACCGGACGTGGTCATCGTCGAGCGAATAATAAACGACTTTTCCATCCTTTCGATATTTGACAAGTCCTTGCTCGAGCAATGTCCGTAAGTGATGGGACGCCGTGGCATTCGAATGTTTAATCACGGCCGCCACGTCACAGACGCACAGTTCCGCTTCGAGCGTGAGCACGTAGAGCACTTTAAGTCGGGTCGGATCGGCGAACGCTTTGAATAATCGACTGACCCGCGTCGCATCAAGATCGGTCAACGCTTGTTGTAATACCCCGACATCCTCATTCTGAATGGCAATCGTTTCGCATTGGGGTGCTTTCATCCATCTCACCTCATTTTCTATACTCTCATTCTAACAAAATCCGATTTATAAATCTGTTATATATTATTGTTGACTTATCACCCTCTGTTATAATACAATCAAAACAACATAACAGCTACGTTACTTAAATAAAGGGGGCAGTTACAATGAATGAATGGGCAAGCCGACTTGAATCTTCCGTCGAATTTTATCGGAAGTTACCGGACAAGACGTGTCAAGAGTGCGGGAAACAGATGGATGAGCAGTGCGAGTCTTACGAGAACACGTGCCCATCTTGTGCTGAAAAACTCCAACTTAGCGAATAAAACAATCCCTCGGAAACGTGTTCCGAGGGATTTGTCATGGCAGATGATAACCGAGATAGGCCGCCAGCAGACCAAGTACATAGGTCGCAAGCAAATACATCCCGAAACGAAGCCAGTCTTTGGCGACGAACCGCATCACTTCGAGCTTGAACGTCGAGAACGTCGTGAACGAACCGAGAAAGCCGACACCGAGTCCGAGCATGAGCGACGGGCCGGCACTCGACGCATATAAATAGCCGAGACAAAACGACCCACTCACATTGACGAACAGCGTCGCCCACGGGAACATAGATGTCGTCCATGTTTTGACGAGCTGACCAATGCCAAACCGTGCCATCGCTCCAAAGAACGCCCCCAGCATAATGATGGCGATCGTCATCGCACCACCTCTTCTCGCCTGAACTGTTTGAACCGACGCCGTCCGAACCAAAACCCGAGCCACGAACTGAACAGACCGAGCATAAGGCTTAGTGTCACGTAGAGCAAGGCCATGCCAATTGCGCCGGACTCCAGCAACTCAATCGTCTCCACACTGAACGTCGAGAACGTCGTGAACGAGCCGATGAATCCTGTTCCGACCGCGGTGACGACACTCGGGGAGAGTCGTCCGGACCGAAACAGAAAGTGTGTCAGCCAACCGAGCGCGAAACTGCCTGATAAATTGATGAGCAGCGTCCCGAGCGGAAACATACCGATCCAAAACGTCTCGATGCCTGTTCCGATCCCATAACGTGCCAAGGCACCGAGCGCTCCCGCCAAGCCGACGTATACATAGAGCATGGCCCCGTCTCCCTTCAAAAAAACACCTGCCGCGAGCACGTCGCGAGACAGGTGTTTAAGTCTGTATTCATTATAACAAGCGATGCGCAATCACGAAATAGCTGCTGGTGCGAACACGGCCGAGATGGCCTCGAACGCCTCATCGAGCTCCTCTTTCGTGATGACGAGTGGTGGTGCCAATCGAATCACCGTCTCATGTGTCTCTTTGCAGAGCAGGCCACGTTCTTTAAGCGCCTCACAGTATGGACGGGCTGCTTCCGTCAATTCGATCCCGATGAACAGACCGCGACCGCGCACATCTTTAATGAGCGGATTGTCGATTGATTTCAAACGGTCCATGAAATATGTCCCGAGTTCGAGGGAACGTTGTGGCAACTGCTCTTCTTCTAACACTTCGAGTGACGCGATCGACACGGCCGCCGCGAGCGGATTCCCTCCGAACGTCGAACCGTGTGAGCCTGGATTGAATACACTCAAGACGTTTTCATTGGCCGCCACACACGATACCGGGAACACGCCGCCCCCGAGCGCTTTTCCGAGAATATACATATCTGGCTCCACATCTTCCCATTCGATGGCGAACCATTTACCTGAGCGACCGAGCCCCGATTGAATCTCATCGGCCACGAACAAGACATTATGCTGCTGGCAGAGCTCACTGGCACGTTTCAAGTAACCAGCCGGTGGGATGATGATCCCGGCTTCGCCTTGAATCGGTTCGACAATGAACGCCGCCGTATTTTCAGTGATAGCCGCCTCGAACGCATCGATGTCACCGTACGGCACGACTTTAAACCCTGGCAATAGCGGCCCGAATCCGCGTTGATATTCCGCTTCTGTCGACATCGACACCGCTGCCATCGTCCGGCCGTGGAAGTTGCCCGAGCAGACGATGATTTCCGCTTGGCCTGGGATTTGTTTCACTTCATACGCCCAGCGACGTGATGCTTTGACAGCCGTTTCGACTGCTTCCGCACCCGTGTTCATCGGCAACACCATCTCTTTGTTTGTAAGCGCTGCCACTTTTTTGTAGAAACGACCGAGTTGATCATTGTAAAACGCACGTGACGTCAGCGTGATTTTATCCGCCTGATCTTTTAGCGCTTGGATGATTTTCGGATGACAATGACCTTGGTTGACGGCCGAATAGGCACTCAACATATCCATGTAGCGGTTCCCCTCTGGATCCGTCACCCAGATCCCTTTCGCTTCCGAGATGACGATTGGGAGTGGATGATAGTTGTGCGCCCCGAACTTCTCTGTCAATTCAATCACTTCTTGTGTCTTTGACATTTGATTTCCCCCTTATCAAAAAACTATCTTACTCCTTCAGTATATGATGACCGTCTTTCTTTTGACAACGACCAACTTGCCCATTCCTCGGGTTGGGAAAATAAGGTACACTGAACGTAGAGTACGATTCATTTGATGTAGATTGGAGGAAATGCTGTGGCTTCATTGCGCGATTTGCCGATTGACGAGTTCATCGATGCTTTATCTGTCCCATGCTGTTACATCAACCTCGACGGCAACGTCCTTCTTTGGAACGAGCATGCGGAAACGCTCTTCGGATGGGAACGGGACGAGGTCCTTCACCACCCACTCCCGGTCGTCCAGCACTTAGAGCATACGCTCGAGACGTGGTCGCCACTGCTCCTTCAATATCCGTTCTCGACGACGGCGATGACGCCGTTCAAACATAAAAACGGTTCGGTCGTCTATGCGACCGCCTATTTACAATCCTTCTCCATCAACGATTTCACCGGCTATTTTTTAGCCTTTTTACCGAAAGGGTTTAGTCCGCTCATCAGCACGGAACAGTTCAATCTGCTTCACCACTTTCAAGCGATGATTGAACAATCGACGTATTATTTGGCAACAAACGCTTACGGCGAGATTACAGAAATCAATTCGTTGCTATGCGGATTGATCGGGGCCCCCGACCACCAATTTATCGGTCGTAATTGGTTCGAGCTCATCCATCCGTCATTCGAGAATGACCCGATCGCCGAGGACGTGCTTCAAGCACTTACGACCGACCGCATCTGGAACGGTGAAATGCCCGTCCGTTCCGAGCGGCATGTCCGCAACATGTGTTGGCTCAATTTGACGGTCGTCCCGATTTTGAGTGATGAAGGCGAAATCGTACAGTATACCGCCTTCGGCTTTGACGTCTCAGATAAAAAGCGACTCGAGCAAGAGGTCAATTATCTCGCGTACCATAACGACTTGACCGGACTCTTGAACAAGAAAGGATGGCTCCGTCAGTACAGCCACGTGTTGACGGATGTCGATCAAGGAGATGGCTTGGTTCACGTCGCATTGTTCGATATCGATCGCTTCAAAATCATCAATGAATCGTTCGGTTCACGCGTCGGCAACGAATTGCTCCTTCAAATCAAGGACCGGGCTGCGCAGTTCTTGCCTGAGACGAGCGTCATGTTCCATCCGTCGGGTGGCTTGTTCGGGTTGATTTTCTTTGAACAGTCGAAAGAAGAAGTATTCCAGTTGCTGCGCCAACTGCAACATGAATTGCAGCGTCCGTTCCGGATTTATCATCACTCCATCATGGTATCGATTTCCATCGGGTGCGTCTTCTATCCGTCCGCCACGTCTTCATTAGAAGAACTGTACACGCGCGCCGAGAGCGCCCTGTTCAAAGGCAAACGAATCGGTGTCGGGACAATCCAGTTCGTCACGAAAGATATGGACGATGCGTTCTCCCGTCAAATCCATATCGAGAAAGCACTTTATCAAGCACTTGAAGAAAAACACTTCTATTTAGAATATCAACCAAAATATGAGTTAAAGACTGACACGCTCATCGGGTTCGAGGCGCTTCTCCGTTGGCATCATGATGAACTTGGACAGATCCCACCTTCAGAGTTCATCCCACTCGCCGAGGAGATGGCACTCATCGTCCCAATCAACAACTGGGTCATTCTTGAGGCGGCCAAACAGTTGAAAGTCTGGCAGCAACTCGTCGATCGCCCGTTGTCGATGGCCGTCAACATTTCACCGAATCAATTCCGGAGCGACAGCTTCATCAATACGCTCCGTAATATCAAGCAACAGCTCAATTTGAACCCGTCCGACATCATCCTCGAGATTACCGAGAGTCTCGTCATGCAGCAGACGGACGAGATTATCGCCCGGATGGATCAAATCAAACGTCTCGATTATCGCCTATCCATCGACGACTTCGGGACCGGCTTCTCGTCACTGCAATACTTGAAGTCGTTCCCGGTCGACGAGCTAAAAATCGATAAAGTCTTCCTCGATGATTGGTTGACGTCGAAGTCACACTTACTCGATGTCATCGTCCACCTCGGCAAGAGCCTGAATCTGCACGTCGTGGCCGAGGGTGTCGAGGACCAAGAGATGCTCGACCACTTGAAGCAAACCGCTTGCGACTCGTTCCAAGGGTTCTTGTACGCCAAGCCGCTTCCTCCAATTGAAGTCGTTCGCTTATTGACGGACAACAGTCAATGAAAAAAGTCATCGCGCGTCTCCCGACGTACGATGACTTTTTATTATAGGCTAATTGTCGCCGTCCATAGTCCATATACACCGTACGTGGCTGCCAAGAGGATGACGACCGCAATCATGTATTGCAACCGGCTGAGGTACGGCCGGCCTTGTTCGCGTTCGGCCAACATGAAGACGAACACGCCCGGCGCGTACAAAATCATGGCGATGAGCATATACTCGACACCTGACGCATAAAGGAGCCAGGCCGCATAAACGGTCGCAATCCCGGACATGACGAGCATCGAGCGTGTTCCGGTCCGCCGTGCCTCTTTCCAACCGAACAAGGCCGAGAACAAATACGGCACGAGCGCAGCGATGCCGGCGATGCTCGAGAGCACCAAGTACGTCTGTTCCGAGAAGAGAGCGATGATGGTGACGAGTTGCGTGAACGCTTGTGTGATGAACAAGGCGCTCACCGGCGTCTCATTTCGATTGAGCCGATTGAACAGTTTCGGGAACACGCCGTCACGACTGGCGACGTACGAAATCTCCGTCGCGAGAATCGTCCACCCGAGCAGGGCACCCGAGAGCGAGACGAGGAGTCCGATATTGATGATGGTCGCACCGACCGGTCCGACGACGGCCTCGAGCACGTACGCCATCGACGGTTCCGAAAGTGCCGCGAGTTGTTCCTGGGTCATCACCCCGAACGATAAAATCGAGATCATCATATAAATGACAAGCGTTCCAACGAGTCCGATCACCGTCGCCCGACCGACGTCTCGTTTATGACGAGCCCGTGATGATAGGACGACCGCCCCTTCAATCCCGACGAACGCCCAAAGCGTCACGAGCATCGTCGACTTCACTTGCGGGAACACTTGTGACCAGCTGAATCCAGATTGACCCCAGAAGTCGATTTGGAACGTATCGATTCGAAACGCAAACAAGATGAGGACAATAAACAAAAAGATGGGTACAAGTTTTGCGATCGTCGTGACGATATTGAGTAGCGCCGCTTCTCTCATCCCGCGCGAGATAATCCAAAACAGCCCCCAAATGACGACCGCACTCATAAGTAAGCGGAACGTCCGGTGCTCGGCCGAAAAGATCGGGAAGAAGTAGCTGAGCGTGCTGAAGATTAACGTGATGTTCGCGACCGTCCCGATCCACGCCGACATCCAGTAGCCCCACCCGCTATTGAATCCGACAAACTTGCCGAATCCTTCTTTCGCATAGGCGTAAATCCCACCTTCAAGTTCAGGACGTGTATTGGCTAAAAATTGAAACACGAACGCGAGCATGACCATCCCGATACCGGTGATCGTCCATCCGATTAACACCGAACCGACTCCAGCACCTTGTGCCATCGCTCCCGGTAAATTAAATGCGCCTCCGCCAATCATCGTTCCAACGACCATGGCAGCAAGCCCAAAAAAGCCGATTCCGGCTGACTGTGACTTCATTTAAAACCCTCCACAAAAAGTTGACGTCTGACGAATAACTATACATCGATAATGTATAATCATTCGATGATTTCCTTATTCTACTGAAACTAATGGTGTTTAGATAGGTATTTTGCTAATGTTTATATTTTCGAATAATTTAAAAAATTTTATTGCGCATTCATCTTGTTTGTAGTTTAATTGCAATATATTCGAAACAATCAGAATTTTCGGGAGGTAACACAATGCGCAACAAAAAATGGTTAGCTTTATCGGGTGTCGCTTTGCTTGCGACAGCAGCATGTGGCGGCGGAGAAGAAACAACAGATTCGTCTGAAGGATCTTCATCAAGTGATGCGAAAAAGGAAATCACGCTCGTCTCGGCGACAGATTTACCACAGCTCGATCCGACGCTCACAACGGACTCGACGTCAATCATCGTGACGAACAACGTCTTCGAGGGACTGTATCGTCTGGATGAAAATAACCAACCGGTACCGGGAATTGCTGAAGACGTAGAAATTTCAGAAGATGGACTTACATACACCTTCAAATTGCGTGACGCGAACTGGTCAGACGGTTCACCGGTCACAGCTGAAGATTTCGTCTACTCATGGAAACGTGCCCTCAATCCTGAGACAGGTGCCGAGTACGCGTATATCCTTCAAGATTTGAAAAACGCCAATAAGATTCTCGCAGGCGAAGAAGAACTCGATACGCTTGGCGCGAAAGCGCTCGATGAGAAGACACTCGAAGTACAATTGGAGGCACCTGCCCCTTACTTCCTCGGGTTGACAGGATTCCCGACGTACATGCCGCAAAAGCAAGAGTTCGTCGAAGAACAAGGCGAGTCGTTTGCGACAGCTGTCGATAAGACACTTTACAACGGACCATACGTGTTAGATAGCTGGCAAGACAATGAAGGTTGGGTCTATAAAAAGAACCCTGAGTATTGGGACGCTGAAAACGTCAAGATGGATACGATCAACGTCAAGGTCGTTAAAGAAGTCGCGACGGGCGTCAACTTGTTCGAATCGGGCGAAGTCGATTACACGCTCTTGTCATCTGAATTCGTTCCACAATTCCAAGACTCGGATGAGTTCAAGACACGTGCCGACGCACGAATCAACTTCCTTCGTTTCAACCAGAAGAACGAATCACTTCAAAACGTCAACATTCGTGAGGCACTCGCAAAAGGCTTCGATAAGCAAGGCGTCACAGACGTCATCTTGACGGACGGTTCACAGCCGGCCAACTATATCGTCGCGAAAGACTTCACGTTCACAGAAGATGGAGCTGACTTCCGCGAGAAGTATCCAGACCTTCAAAGCTATAACGTCGACGAGGCGAAAGCTGCATGGGAGAAAGGTCTTGCCGAACTCGGTGTCGAGACAATCGAACTTGAGTTCCTCTCACGTGACGAAGAAGCGTTCAAGAAAGTCAACGAGTATATCAAAGGTGAGCTCGAGAAGAACCTTCCTGGCCTCACACTTAACATTAAGCAACAGCCGTTCAAAAACTTCCTTGAACTTGAAGGTGCTGGCGACTATGACGTCTCCGCTGCCGGTTGGGGTCCTGACTATCAAGATCCGATGACGTACCTCGACATGTGGGTCACAGACGGTCCGTTCAACCGCATGGCTTACTCGAACGACGAGTACGACAAGTTGATTCAAGGCGCGAAACAAGAAGCCGATCAAATGAAACGCTGGGAATCGATGCAAGAAGCAGAACGCATCTTGCTCGAAGATGATTTCGCGATCGCACCGATTTACCAAAAAGGTGAAGCTTACCTTGAGCGTTCAAACATCGAAAACATGTACCGCCACCCGTTCGGAGCTGACGCTAGCTTCAAATGGTTGGACGTCAACTAACCCACAAACCCTGCCGCTTGCTTGCGGTAGGGTTTGTTTGTTGGGGCTATGCCGTTGTGACGCAAAAAAAGGGGACGTACCACGAAGTTGTGGTACGTCCCTTATCTAGATGATTACGCTTCGCGCTCAGCCCGCATATCGGCTGGTACGCGTCCACGTTTTGAAATGATTTGCGCGATGACGAGCAAGACAACGAATGTCGCAAGTGCCGTGAAGAATCCGACCCACATCGAGCCTGAGATACCGAGGACCAAATATCCGACCGCCGACACACTAGCCGCAATCAACGCGTATGGAAGTTGCGTCAACACGTGGTCTATATGGTGCGATCCGGCACCCGTCGAACTGAGAATCGTCGTATCCGAGATTGGTGAACAGTGGTCTCCGAACACCGCTCCGGCGAGAACAGCGGCAAGTGTCGGAAGCAAGAGTTCCGGCTCGACTGCCATAATCAAATCGGCTCCGATTGGAAGCATGAGACCGAACGTTCCCCAGCTCGTTCCTGTCGAGAACGCCATGAGACCGGCGATCATGAACAAGAGGAACGGCAAGTAAGACGGTGAAATCGAATCCGTAACGAAACTTGCCAAGTAGTCACCTGTCTTCATGTCACCGATGACGGCGATAATCGTCCAAGCAAACAACAAGATGAGCACGGCTGGCCACATGGCGCGAATTCCGCCCCATGTCGCTTGTCCATAGTCTTTCGCCGGAATCTTGCGGCCAATCAACAATAAGAGGGCAACAATCAAGCTGATGACAGCACCCGTTACGAGTGAACGTGTCACGTCTGTTGATTCGAACGCTCCGATCAACGAGAAGCTCTGACCGTCAGCGGCAAGCGCCTGTCCGCCCGTGTAGAGCATGGCCGACACCGTCGCGATAATCAAGGCAATAATCGGAACGATCAAGTCACGTACTTTTCCGCCTTCATGTTCGTTCAAGTCTTCACTCATCCCCATCGGTGCACCTTTCGATGTATCGTAGAGCTCCCCTTGGAGGGCACGGAGTTCATGTGTGCGCATCGGTCCGATAGCAAGTCCCGTGTAGGCGACGTAAGCCGTCAAGAGAAGCGCGAATACCGCGTAGAAGTTCATCGGGATGATTTGGATGAACGCTGAGAACGATGAGTAGCTATCAATCGAATACTTCGCCAGGATACCTGCGATGATGGCGATGATATAAGCTCCCCAACTCGAGAGCGGGCTGATGACGCAGACCGGTGCGGCAGTCGAGTCAATCATGTAGGCGAGTTTTGCACGTGATACTTTTTTACGGTCTGTGAGCGGTCGGCTGATGTTCCCGACGGCTAAACTGTTAAAGTAATCGTCGATGAAAATTAAAATCCCAAGTCCGAACGAGACGAGACGAGCACCGCGGGCTGTCTTGACGTTTGAAGCGGCCCACTCTCCGAACGCGCGGGCGCCGCCCGACGTTTGGATGATCGATGACAAAATCCCAAGCAAGAGCAAGAACGCAATCAAGAGCACGTTCCATTCATTAATGGCTCCGTCGACCCAGAATAAGGCGATGACGTTCGACCACAAATATTGAATCGATTCGAGCGGGTTAAAATTGTGAAGCAATAAGACCCCTGCAATAATCCCGACACCGAGTGACGGAATGACTTTCCGTGTTGTGATGGCCATAATAATGGCGAGTAAAGCCGGTACGAGTGATAGTACCGAAGTTGAATAATCTACCATGCTGATTTCCTCCTCTTCTATTTGAGATGAGGCCCCCCTATGCTTAAAAAAACGCAAAGCGAGGGCATCGGCAACAAAGCCGACACCCTCGCTGGATGTTCCGTCTTTCTTAGCCGACTTGGAGCGCTCCATACGTAAATATGTATGGCAGTCTGACGGGTATTTCCCGTCAGCCCAGCACAAAGTCAGAGACATGACTTTACACTTCGGCGATCTTGCCTTTCTGTAGTCTTCACCGTTGTCATCCTCGGACTACTTACTCATCAGCATCGCACCTCTACCTCATCGATAGCACGAATATTCATTTAAAGTTACGTCTAAATTATCATAGGTCATAGTGACTAATCAATAGTTTTTTTCATCTCGGATGATTTGTTTTAACACAGCGAGTGCGGCTTGATCGTCAGACTCGACCGCTTTAAAGAAATCACTAAAGAAATGATACAAGACGAATCGTTCGGCGTGTGACGATGTATGGTCTTTAATCGTCAGTAAGACGAGTTGACGCAACCGCCGTTTCGTCCGCGTCTCGTCAGGCAATTCTTCACATCGATCCTGGAAGGCACGATACACAGAATTGATCAAATCCTCATGTTCATCATACGACCTGTTGTAAGCAACTTGTTCCATCTGTTATATCCCCCCTTTCCATTTGTACCGATGAAACTTGTCGTAACTATACCAACTTAAGCCGAGCCGTTCAATCGTTTCGGGTCGTTCTTAACAAAAATCATACGTTAGACTGACTTACGACTCGATGAATGAGAACGTCGTCACGTCGAATAGTCCCATATCGGTCAATTTCAAATCCGGGATGACCGGAAGCGCCAGGAACGACATCGTCAAATACGGGTTGAAGTGACGATGGGCCCCGACGACGTCGAGCGCATCGTTCAACTGTTCGAGCACGTCCGCCACTTCCGCATAAGGACGTTTCGTCATGAGTCCACCAATTTCAAGCGGTAAGACGGCCAGCACCTTGCCTTCTGACACCGCGACGACCCCACCGCCCACTTTTTCAAGCGTCTCGGCAGCGAGCAACATATCGTCCGGGCTCACCCCGGCGATGACGAGGTTATGGCTGTCGTGCGCGACCGTGGCCGCGAGCGCCCCTCGTTTCAAGCCGAAACCGGTTACCGGTGCGAGGGCCATATGACCCGTCCCGTGGTGGCGTTCGATGACGGCGAGCGTGGCGATATCTTGCTTGAGGTCGGCTCCGGACGCGTCAGGTGTGAAGACAAGACGCTGTCGCTTCGTCAAGAGACTATTCGGCAATACTTGAATCACATCGACCGCTTCTTCCTTCACGGCCAAACGGAACGAATCATCCGTCAAGTCCGGCAGCTTCAGCTCACCTTTCATCGGTTTCGGCACTTCAATCCCGTCAGCCTCGAACGTCGCCTCACCATCTTTAGCGACGACTTTCCCGTTCACGTAGACGGTGTCAATCGTTACCGATTCGACGTCTGACAAGATGACAAAGTTCGCGCGCTTGCCCGGGGCGATAGCACCCACGTCGGTTAGTCCATACGCCTCGGCCGCGTGCAGACTAGCAACGGCATAGGCCGTCTCTGGCTTGACGCCTTGTTTAATCGCCATGCGAATGTTGTAGTCGATCCCACCCTCAACGACGAGATCGTCCAAATGCTTATCGTCCGTACAGAATAAGAACCGGTGGGCGTTGCTCTCCGTGATGGCCCGGCTGACTTTTTCCACGTTCCGGGCAACCGACCCTTCACGAATTTGAACGTAAAAGCCGCGACGCACCCGTTCGAGCGCCTCCTCAGCCGTCGTACACTCATGATCGGTCATGATGCCGGCCGTGCGATACACATTCAACTGATCCGGGCCAAGACCTGAGGCATGACCGTCGACGACTTTTCCGGCAAGTTCTGTCTGGGCGATCTTTTGAAGCATATCCGCACTACCCGACTCGACGGACGGATAGTCCATCACTTCGCCGAGACCGTGTACGCCCGGATCTCCTAAAAACGGTGCCAAGTCCTCGGCGTATAGCTTCGCACCTGCGTGCTCGAACGGTGTCGCCGGCACACAGCTTGGGAGCATCATGCGCACATCGAGCGGCAAGCCTTTGGCATCCGCCAACATATACTCGATTCCGAGCGCCCCGTTGACGTTCGCAATCTCATGCGGATCGGCGATGACTGTCGTGACTCCGAGCGGCAGGACCGCCTTGGCGAACTCGTGAGGCGGTACCATCGATGATTCAATATGGACGTGTGAATCGATGAACGACGGTGCGAGCGTCCAGGACGGGTCGTGGTATTCCGTCTCCCCTTCGTAACCGTCTCCGATGGCCACGATGTATCCCGCATCGATAGCGACATCCGTGCGAATCGTCTCACGACTGTAGACGTCGATGACCGCCACATCTTTAAAGACGACCGCTGCTTTCTTTTTCTTCGCCGCGATGTCGATCAAATGTTGTTTCTCCATCTATGTGTCTCCTTTTTCCTACGTATTTTTACTATCTTAACAAGAATAATCTTTCAGACGCAATTTCTTTTTCAACTTATGCGACAATGAAAGCATATCTGTTTGAAAGGGGTTACACTTATGCAGTACAAATTAGGCAAATTGATGCCGCAAGTTGACGAGACGGTTTTTCTCGCACCTGGGTCCCACGTGATCGGTGATGTCACCATCGGCGCCCATTCCGGCGTCTGGTTCAACACGGTCATTCGAGGCGATGAGGGACCGATTCGCATCGGTTCTTACGTGAATATCCAAGACGGATCGATGGTCCACCAATATGAAGGTTCCCCGACAGTCATTCATGACCGCGTCTCCATCGGACATATGGCGATGATTCACGGCTGTGAGATTGAAGAAGGTTGTCTCATCGGGATGCATGCCACCGTTCTCGACGGTGCAAAAATCGGGAAGGGCTCGTTCATCGCCGCTGGTGCTCTCGTCACACCGAACATGCAAATTCCGGAAGGCGTCATGGTCATGGGCGTCCCTGCCAAAGTCGTCCGTCCGCTTAACGACGAAGATCGCTTCATCATGGAACGGACCGTCAACAAATATGCGAAACGAGCCGAGCAGTACAGACAGACGTGTGAACCACTGACATCCACATAAAGTTTGTGAAAGCGTTTACAAGATTCATAAAATGTTAACGATTTCCCCGATTTTTCTTTATGTTTCCTTTGTATACTGAGGATGTAGTCAAGCCGACGTGTCGAAAGGGGCCAATTTGTATGTATCCAAATCATGCCGAACTGATGTTAGACTTGTACGCTTCGTCCGTTAACCCAAGTTATTGCCTGCATATCGAGGATTCGTTCGATGATACGCTACAAGGTACACATCGAGAGGTTTGGGAACGACTGCAATTGGATAATAATATAGAGAAAGAAATTAAAACTGAGGGAACGTGAACACAATGATTCCAACGAATGTCATTCAAGACTGGCTTGCAGCCAAGTTAAAAAAATAAACTGAGCGCTCACATGAACGGCTCAGTCTCATTGACCTATAAAGATTGGCCCGGTCGTAGTCACCTACGCTCGGGCCTTTTCGTTCACTCAAAAATTGTCAAACTAGCGTCAATCGATTGACGTTGCTTCGTCGGTGGCACGTCTTCGTAACGACCGAGCTGGAGTAACCCGACAAACGTCTCCCCTTCAGCTCCAATCATCTCTTGAAGCCTAGCATCCTCAAAAATACCGCCCGTCCGCCAGACGAGGCCGATTTGTTGCTCACTACACAATAAATGAAAGTTTTGAATCATCGTCGCCGTCGCGAGTAGCGCATCTTTCTTCCCTTTGTCCGTCTCGAACGCTTTCGTCGTCACGTAGACACATGCGGCCGCGTTACGAATCCGCCCGGCGATCTTCTCACGTTTCGATTCCGGTCCATCTTGAAACGCCGGTTCGAGCGCCTGAAGCAAGACGTCTTTTCCATCCCCGTTGAACAAATAGAGATTCCACGGTTCGACTTTGTTATGAAACGGCGCTTGGTGAGCTGACGCCAACAACTCATAGAGTACTTTCGTCGCAATTGGTTCTTCCGTGAACATGCGAATCGTCCGCCGCGATTCAATCAACTGTTGTCCTGCTGTCTTTTCCATTGAAGTCACTTCCCCCTCTGTTCTCTCTCCCCCATCATAATTAAAAGCATTTCTCATTTGAAGAAGAACGACTTCCATTAAAAAACGCATCCCTGAATCAGGAATGCGTTTATGGCGTCACGTCGATTGTCCGACAATCTCACAGGCGACCAAGTCTTCGAGCGTCTGTCTCCGGACGACGAGACGATGTGTCCCGTCTTTCACGAAGACGACGGCCGGGCGGAGCATCTGGTTATAGTTGCTTGCCATCGAGAAGTTATACGCTCCCGTCGCTTTGACGAGCAAGAGATCACCAGCTTCGACCGGCGGGATAAGCGAACGGTTCGAGATGATGTCTCCCGACTCGCAGCACGCCCCGACGATTTTCGCCTCGAGCGTCTTCGCTTCATCCATCCGTGTCGCCGCAATGACGTCATATTCAGCGTCATAGAGAGCGGGACGAATGTTATCCGTCATCCCTCCATCGACCGAGACGTACGTGCGGACACCGCTCACTTCTTTCACCGTCCCGACTTCATAGAGCGTCGCGCCGGCGTTGGCGACGAGCCAACGGCCCGGTTCAATGCCGATTTTCGGAAGCGGCAAGCCGAAGCGTTCCACTTCCGCGACGAGCGTGTCCATCACTTGCGTCATCGTGTCGGCGAAGTCGAGCGGGTCGTCCGACTCGAGATAGGCGACACCGAAGCCGCCACCGATATTCAAGACGTCGGCCGTATACCCCGTCTCTTGACGGATCGTCTCGATGAAGTTGACCATCGTTTTGACCGTATTGATGAACAGCGTCGGTTCTTGAATCTGCGAGCCGACGTGACAGTGAATGCCTCGCAGTTGCAGTCGTTCCGCTTGTAGCGTTGCTTTGATCGCTTCGAGATACGTATCATCATGGGTCGGGAAGCCGAATTTCGTATCGACCCCGCCCGTCTGAATCGCCTCATGGGCGCCTCCGACGACTTGTGGGACGATGCGGAGCAAGACATCGACGTCTACCCCTTGCTCAGCGGCCAGACCCGACAACAGCCCAATCTCACGCATGTTGTCGATGGTGAAGTGGGTAATTCCGTTCTCGAGCGCGAACGTGATGTCCTGCACCGTCTTGTTCGAGCCGTGGACGTGAATCCGGTCAGCCGGGACACCGGCGTGGAGCGCGACGAACATCTCGCCCCGCGAGACGACGTCGATGCTCAGACCCGCTGCCATCACTTTATCGTATACGGCCGCAATCGACATCGCTTTCGATGCGTACAGCGCGTACGTGTTCGGATACTTGTCGAGGAACGCGTTCCGGACAAGGTCGAGACGACGTTCGAGTTCAGGCTCGCTCATGATATAGAGCGGTGTCCCGTACGTCGCTTGAAGTTCACGGACGGACACGCCTTCGATCATACAAACTGATTGGTTGGTGGTGTACATACATTGCCTCCTTCAAAGCGATGCGGGACACGCCATGAGCGTGCGCATAATTGTTCTGAGTTATTGGCGTGACCGGTACGGGTCACGTCATCGATTTTCGTAAGATGGCCATACAGCTCCACACGATCTCCGACTTGTACGGTGTCATCGACGCGTAAAAAACTGTGGCTCATGAAAATGTTGCTGATGAACGGATAGGCTCGTCCTTCGATATGGGCTGGTAAGAAGCGCCGGGCTCGCATGAGTCCGTCACCATAGCCGACCGAGAGTACGGCGATGCGTTCTTTCGTCTCGGCCGTGTAGCCCGTACCGTAACCGACGTGGGCACCGGCCTCGATGTCATGCACGGCGACGACTTCTGTTTCCCAGCGAAACGCCGGGATGAGCCAATCGACCGGTTCGACCGAAGAGTAGCCATAGAGAAAGATACCGACACGGACGTGCGTGCAATGCCCGAGACGCGGGTCCGCTTGAAGCGTCGCTGCACTGTTGGCTGCGTGCACGATGTCGAACGTATGCCGCTCCATGAGACGATTCGACCAGTCGGCGAACCGCTCCACGTGCACACTGTGCTCGATTTCGGCGTTATCCGCGTCAGCGAGTGGGAAATGTGTACATAACCCGACAAGATCGAGCCCCTCGTCTTGGCAAAAGGCGACGATGGCCAACGCTTCCTGGAACGTCTTCGCACCGAACCGGTTCATGCCGACGTCGAGCTTCAAATGAAGCCGGACCCCGTCGAGCTGGTCCCGTTGCGAGACGAGCCAGTCATAGGAACCGATGGCGACGTCAAGTTGGTCACGATGGACGCTTGTCCACTCGTATACCGGGTTCATGACAAGAACGCGTGCTTCCGGAGCTGATGCCCGGACCTCGCTCGCCTCGTCAAGCGTCGTCACCATGAAGTGACGCACCCCTTCTTCGTACAGTGTCGTCACAACTGGCTCCATCCCTAAGTTATAGGCGTTGTTTTTTACGACGGCGAACACCGGTCGGCCAAGCGCTTCAATCCGACGTTTGTTTTCGCGAACCGCATTCAAGTCAATTGTGACTCCCATACAAAAAACTCCTTTACTCTTTGACTCCAGCTTTGACGAACGTGACCCAATCACGGTGGCCTGCGATTTGTCCTGTCACAGCCTCACGGTAACGCGAGAGCATATTCGTCGCGACCGTTTGAACGCCGCCACCAATCGAAATATTGTCGATTTCGATGACGCTCGTCACTTCAGCCGCCGTTCCTGTTAAGAAAATCTCATCTGCCACATATAGTTCGTCACGTCCGATGTGGCGTTCGATGACCTCGAACCCTTCCTCACGGGCAAGTTCGATCACCGTTTGACGCGTGATGCCGTCGAGCACCGAGCAATCGAGTGACGGTGTGAAAATTTTGTTTCCTTTTACGAGGAAGATGTTGGCGACGCTCGCCTCGCTGACGTTTCCGTTCATGTCGAGGGCAATCGCTTCGTCATATCCATCACGGACCGCTTCTCCTTTAAGGAGTTGCGAGTTCATATAGTTCGCTGCCGCTTTCGCTTGCATCGGCATCATCGTCGAAGAGACGCGGCGATACGAGGCGACTTTCGCACGGATTCCGACCGTCTTGCTGAAATATTCGCCGAGCGGCCAGCACGAGATCGCGACGTGTACTTTTGTTTCCTGCGTCGGCATGAGTGCCTGCCAAGGTGTGCCGAGGAAAACGAATGGGCGGATGTAACAAGCTTCAAATCCGTTGCGTTCAATCAATTCGATTGTTGCTTGTTCGAGCTCATCGACCGTGTACGGCAAGTCGACGTGATAGTATGCACACGAACGAACGAGTCGCTCCAAGTGTTCACGGAGTCGGAAGATGGCCGGGCCTTCCTCTGTGTGGTATGCCCGAATCCCTTCAAAGAACCCACTACCGTAGTGAATTGCGTGCGTCATGATACTCGTGTTCGCATCACTCGGCTCGATCCAAGCCCCGTCTTGCCACATCCATTGTCCATACTGTTCCATTGTTCAACTCTCCCATTCATTTTTGATATTTTCTGTCTATTATACGTTACAGGGAGCGTAAGTCATCAACAAGTTGTGTTTTTTCTGCGGTTTTTTCATCTTTTTGCTTAATGACGCGGGCTGGTGTACCGGCAACGACGACGCCTGGCGGTACGTCTTGCGTGACGACACTACCTGCTGCGACAACGGCATTTTCACCGATGCGGACGCCTTCCAAAATGACGGCGTTCGCACCGACCATGACACCGTCTTCGATGATGACCGGATCTTTTGAAGGTGGCTCAAGAACACCCGCCACGACAGCGCCAGCGCCAAGGTGGACGTTTTTCCCGAGTGTCCCGCGGGCACCGATGACCGCGTTCATATCGACCATCGACCCGTCACCGATGACGGCACCGATATTGATGACAGCACCCATCATGACGACGACGTTGTTCCCGATTTGAACGTGGTCGCGAATGAACGAACCTGGTTCGATGCGGGCATTCAACTGCGTCGTATCGAGCATCGGTACGGCGCTGTTCCGGCGATCGTATTCGAGGTGCGTGTCCGTGATGACGGCAGCGTTCGCTTCTAGGAAAGCAGCCGCACGTTCAGCCGTTGTAAGGAACAGTTTCGACTCGTCTGTTCCAAAAGCTTTGGCATCTTCGATTGTCAGACCGGCCAATTGACCGTTAACGTACAATTTGACAGGCGTTTCTTTCTTGGCATCTTTAATGTATTGCGCGATTTCATAAGCGTTTGTGAGTAACATGAGTGGCCTCCTCGTATAGGTTCGTTAAATTGTATAGTCCGGCTGGGCGGTCAAGAATCGTTGCCGCCGCAGCGAGTGCCCCGTTCGCGAAGACGCGTTTGGACAGGGCCGTGTGTTTCAATTCAAGCATTTCGTCGTCTCCGGCAAAGAGGACGGTATGTTCTCCAAAAATCGTCCCCCCGCGTACCGAATGCATGCCGAGTTCATCGGCTGCACGCGCTTCGCGGCGCGGTGTCCGGTCATATACCGGTGTCACGTCGCGTTTCGCCTCGATGGCACGGGCGAGCAATTCCGCCGTCCCGCTCGGTGCATCGACTTTTTTGCGGTGGTGCGCCTCAATCACTTCGATGTCGTAACCGAGCGTGAGCGGGACGAGTTGGTCGAGCAACTGTTTCAGGAGCGCGATCCCATAAGACGTATTATACGACTGGAAAATCGGGATCTCCTGAGACGCCGCTTCAATTTTGACGAGCTCTGCTTCCGAGAAGCCCGTCGTCGCGATGACGAGCGGGATTTGCTTGGCTTTCCCGAACGCGAGTACGTCATCCAACAACGCCGGGTTCGAGAAGTCGATGACGACATCGACGTCGGCCTCGACATCTTGTATCGAGACGGGATGTTCCCCTCCGGCCGGTGAGACGATGGCTGCAACGGTCAAGTTTTGTGTCCGGGCGACTTCTTCGACGATCTGTCCCATCGCGCCGTATCCATGAATGAGTAAGTTCACTGTCTCACCTCATTGAACTGCTCCATTGCCGATAACAAGCGGGCCTCGGCCGTCGCGCTCATCGGGACGAGCGGGAGACGTGGTGCACCGAACTCGAAGCCGCGTGCATTCAATGCTGCTTTGACCGGAATCGGATTCACTTCCGCGAACAATTCGTCGATGACCGGGAGCAGTCGGAGCTGCCATGTGCGTGCCGTTTCCAAATCTCCGGCGAGGAGCGCTTCAGCTAATGCGACCGTTGCACCCGGATAGACGTTCGAAAGGACCGAGACAACACCTTGCGCCCCCCAAGCCATATAAGGAAGGATTTGATCATCGTTCCCGCAATAGACTGGGAACCCTTCCGGCACGTGCGCCATCATTTGAGCCATCACTGAGATATCCCCGCTCGCTTCTTTGAGCGCAGCGATGCGTGGGTGATCAGCGAGTTCCCCAACCGTTGCCGGATCAAGGGCGACGCCCGTCCGCGATGGTACGTTGTAGAGCATGAGCGGAATCGGTGACGCGTCGGCAATCGCTGTGAAGTGGGCAATCAGACCCGCTTGCGTCGACTTGTTGTAATAAGGCGTGACGACCATCGCCATCTCGGCTCCGAGTTCGGCGGCCCGTTTCGTCTTTTGAATGCTGAGCGCCGTGTTGTTCGACCCGGTTCCGGCGATGATAACGGCGCGCCCGGCAGCGACTTCAATCGCTTTGACGAGAAGCGTCTCGAACTCTTCGTCCGTGATGGTCATGCCCTCACCAGTCGTTCCCCCGATCACGAGACCGCTGACACCTTCTTTAATTTGATCTTCAATCAACGCTTCCCATGCTGTGAGATTTAGCTGACCGTCTGCTTGAAACGGTGTAGCGAGTGCGGTTGCGACTCCTGTGAACATATAATCTCCCCCTTATTTCGTAGCAGTCTGCCCAATCATGCATTGGGCGATTTGGACGGCGTTCGCTGCCGCGCCTTTTCGAACGTTATCAGCGACGCACCAGAGATGGAACGTGTTCGGCTGTGACTCGTCGACACGGATACGACCGACGTACACGTCGTCTGTCCCGTTCGCATCGAGCGGTGTCGGATAGACGAGTTCCCCTGGGTTATCCATCAAGACGACACCTGGCGCGTCCGCGAGCACGGCTTTCACTTCGGCGAGCGTCGCGTCGCGGTCGAGCGTGACTGTGATGGAGACGGCGTGGCTGTTGCGGACCGGGACACGGACACATGTTGCGGTGACACCGAGGTTCGGCGCGTTTAAAATCTTGCGTGTCTCTTCAATCATCTTCTGTTCTTCTTTCGTATAACCGTTCTCTAAGAACACATCAATGTGTGGCAAGACGTTATCGTAAATCGGATACGGATAGTTCTTCGGCTCTTCCCCACGTGCTCCGCGTTCCAAGTCTTCAATCCCTTTTTGGCCCGAGCCAGAGACGGCTTGATACGACGTATAGGCGACACGCGTCAATCCGTATACTTCCGCGAGTGGTGCGAGCGCGACGACCGATTGGATCGTCGAGCAGTTCGGGTTGGCGATGAGCGTCTTGTCCGGGCTCAGTTCGACTCGGTTCACTTCCGGTACGATGAGCGGAATGTCCGCCTGCATCCGGAATGCACTCGAGTTGTCGATGACGATGACACCTTGTTCACTCAGGCGAGGCGCATATTGTTCACTGATGCTCCCACCGGCTGAGAAGAGCGCGATATCGATTGGGTCCGCATAAATCGCGTCCGACAGTTCCCGGATGACGACGTCCTTGCCGTTCACGTTCACGGTCTTCCCGGCCGAACGAGATGATGCGTACAACATCAATTCGTTAATCGGGAATTCATACTCGGTCAATACTTCAATCATCTTTTGGCCGACGGCACCGGTCGCACCGACGACGGCTACGTTATACATGTGGCGTCCTCCTTATAACTTGAAGCGGGTCGCGATGGCCGCGACGGCTGCTTCGACGTCTTGTTCGTTAATCGTGTACGAGATGCTAATCTCGGATGTCGTGACTTGATAGAATGGGATTCCGCTCTCGCGGAACGTGGCGAACAGTTCGGCTGCGACACCGGTCGCGTCACGCATGCCGATGCCGACGACCGAGATTTTCGCATGCTCGGTATGACGGTCGATTTTGATTTGTGGGAACGTCTCAGTCAGTTCCGCGAGCGCCTCTTCGAGAAACGCTTCTTCATCGAGCGGACAGGTGAACGACAGGAATACTTCACCATCGAACGCGGTCTGACTGATCATATCGATATTGACATGACGCTGTGACAATTTCTCGAAAATGTCGGCAACTCCTGCCACCGAATGTGGAATATGTTTGATTGAGACGCTGAGCACGTTCTTCACGACGCTCACGCTCGTCACCGCTTTTTGTTCCATCGCCTGTGTCATATCCATGATCCATGTTCCTCCTTCGCTCGCAAGCGTCTTTCCTACAAAGATGTTCACATCAAATTTTTTCGCGAGCTCTACGCTACGCATCTCCATCACTTTCGACCCGAGCGCGCTCATCTCCATCATCTCGTCATACGAGACGGTATCTAATCGGCGGGCCGTCGGATGGATGCGCGGGTCAGCCGTATAGACACCGGCGACGTCTGTGTAAATCTCACAGCGTTTGCTGAGGACGGCGGCCAAGGCGACAGCGGTCGTATCCGATCCGCCTCGTCCGAGCGTCGTCACATCACCGAACTCGTTGACACCTTGGAAACCGGCGACGATGACGACGTCATATGTCCGGAGCTTCTCTTCGAGCACTTCTTTGCGAATCGCCTTGATTTTACTTTTCGTGTGAATGCCCATCGTGTCGATCCCGGCTTGTTGTCCGGTAAGCGAGATGGCAGCCACGCCTCGAGAGTTTAAAGCGATGCTGAGCAGGCTGATCGTCTGCTCCTCACCGACCGCGAGCAAGCGGTCCAGTTCACGAATCATCGGGCGTTCCGTGATTTGTTTGGCGAGTGACAACAGTGAGTCAGTCGTTTTCCCCATCGCGGAGACGACGACGACAAGTTTTTCTCCGGCCGCGGCCCGTGTCTGTAAATATTCGGAAATGGCCTGGATTTGTTCAATCGTGGCAACGGAGCTGCCTCCAAATTTCAATACGGTTGTCATCAGGTTCCCCACTTTCATGATGTCCACCAACAGAAAAAGCGGCAGACCGGTAGGAAGCACTCTCCCTACGGTCTGCCGCTTGTACGCGCAGTTGAAAAACGATTAAAGAATCGTTCCGTAGATAGCGCTCCATGGCATTTCATCCATGGCAGTGTAGGCGTTATTCACGACTACCCCAGCCTTCGTTCGTACGCATGCGAACGTCGACTTCGGCGAAATTCCCCTTTCGGCTCGATCCGGAATGCGTCCGTGTCGATCAAGCGTACTCATGTCATTCGCAACCTCTATCTGTCAGTTGTTAGTTTTAGTTATAACAAATGCATCCCGGCTTGCCAACCTTTTTTTAGAAAAAAGGAAAATTTCTAAAAACAATCACCACGTCTTCTTCATCATCCGATGCGGGATGTCCGCGTCTAAAAAATCGTCCCCGTACGCCTCATATCCGAGACGCTCATAGAAAGGGAGTGCCGTCAGTTGAGCGCCAAGTTTGAGCTCATGTAACTCGCTCGTCCGGGCGAAGGACTCGATAGCGAGCATAACCTCCTTGGCATATCCGTTGCCGCGCGCCGAAGCGAGTGTGGCGACGCGCTCGACTTTCCCGACCGCGTCACCGATTGGACGCAGACGCGCCGTCGTCACCGGCTCACCGTCCACTGTCCCGACGAAATGGATACAGTCTGGGTCAAGCTCATCATATTCGATTTCAGGGGCGATGCCTTGCTCGTGAATAAACACTGTCGCCCGCACAACCCGTGCCTGTTCAATCAGTTCTGCTTCCTTGCCGTGCTCAATCTTCAACATGATACCATCCCTTCCTGAAGCCGTTTCACGATTTCTGCCGTCGCGCGTTCCAACTCGATGACCGATTCGAATCGGGCCTGGGCTTGTTTATGACTGCCGCCACCGCGACCGATGCCGAGGTCGTCGAGCGTCCGTTTTAAGAATTTACCGATGGCGATGTCATGTGTCCCGTCATGCATGAGCCATAGCTTTTGACCCGTATGATTGGCTCCGACAGCGATTCGGCCCGTCGCGGCGATGCGTTCGACGATGGTCGTCGTCAACGTCTCCGCTTCCGTCTTACCGATATGGGTGATGACGTAATTGTCTTCCTGCAAAAAGGCAGCGACTTTCGCTTTCGCGACACGCGCCTCGAGCGCCTTCACTTCCTTGTCCCGCTCGAGACGAAGATTTCGTTCCTCGAGGACACGGGCAGCGACCGTCTCGTTCGTCGTCGATAACGTTTGGTGAATCGTCCGCAACGCCGTCCGTGACGAATGGATGGCGGACAAGGCCCGGTGACCGGCAACATACGTCAAACGAACGTTCCCACGAACTTTCTTCATCGAGGTCACATGGACGATCCCAAGTTGGCCGGTCGTCTCGACATGTGTCCCACCGCACGCGTTGTAATCGAGTCCCTCAATGTCGACGATCCGGATCATCCCGGTGCGATCGGTCGGTTTGCGTAACCGATCGACCTCGACCTCTGCGGACGCGAGTTCGTACGTGGAGACGGGACGGTTCTCAAAGATGATGCGTTGCACGTCTCGTTCCAACGACTCGATTTGAGTCCAATCGAGCGTCTCTGTCTCGATTTCAAGCGACGACTCCTCTTGTCCGATGCCGAAGCTGAGCGTCTGAATGCCGTATTCGTCTTCCAATAAAGCTGTCAACACGTGCTGAGCCGTGTGTTGAATCGAGTGGTCGTGACGGATCGCTTCATCGACTATGCCGGTCACGAACGTCCCACGTTCGAGCCCCGGTTCGACTAAATGCCAGACGACCTCCTCGACCCGTTGCACATCGAGAACGGGTTGTCCGTCGAGTGTTCCGACGTCCGGAGGTTGGCCCCCGCCTTCCGCATAAAATAATGTGGATTCAAGCGCGACCCACGTCCCGCGCGCATCGGTGCGCACGTCGGTCACCGTCGTTTCAAATTGCCATGGCTTCATCTTGATCGCCGCCTTTTCTGTAGGATATGTTCAGACAACTAGTCTAATTTGGTCTATAATAAGAAACACTTACTTTAGCAGTCAGGAGCGATATGCATGTTACAGATTGATAAACAATCACCGCTACCTATTTATTATCAAATCGAAGCCTATTTAAAGCAACAAATAGATGCCGGCGAGCTCCAACCCGGGGAATCCATCCCATCCGAACGGGAGTTTTCCGAGCGCTATAACGTGAGCCGGATGACGGTCCGCCAAGCGATCACAAACTTGGTCAACGCCGGTTATTTGAGCCGTCAAAAAGGCCGAGGCACGTTCGTTGCCAACAAGAAAATCACGATGGCCTTGTCCGGATTGACAAGTTTCTCGGAAGAAATCAAACATCGGGGCATGCGTCCGTTTAGCCGCCTGTTGTCGTTCCAGACGATTTCAGCCCCGGCCAAAATCGCCCAAAAATTGAGCGTCGCGCTCGACACGCCCGTCTATGAGATGCGACGTCTCCGTCTCGCCGATGAGAACGTGCTCGCCCTCGAGACGGCATACATCCCGGTCGCCTTACTACCGAACTTGACCGAGACAGATGCCGTCGGTTCGATTTACGAGTTCGCCGAGCAGTCAGGGCTCCGGTTGAAGAATGCGACCCAAACCCTCGAGGCGAGGAGCGCGGGACCGGAGGAAGCAAAGCTGTTGACGATTTCTCCGAACGCCCCTGTGCTCTTAATCGACCAACGGACGTATCTCGAGAACGGGGACATGTTCGAATATAGCCGTTCCTTGTTCCGCGGCGACGCCTACTCGTTCACCGTTGCGATGGAACGCACATAAAAAATGGTTTGCCGCGGACGGCAAACCATTTTTTTATTGTGCTTCATACGTGATTCCGGCTGGGTCGTACATATACGTCTCAAGCTCGGTATCGGTCATCGGCTCGACTTCATTCCCGGCATCGGCCTGTTGGACGCGGTAACGAACTTCTTCGAGCAACGGCTCGTTCAAGAAGTAATAGAAATGACCGTCGACACCGCGGGCCCCTTCACCGGTCAACTGATATTGAACCGTGTTGTTGAGGGCGCCGACGTCCTCGATTAAACGCATATAATCGTTCGGACCGAGCGTCGTCTGCATGTTGTCCCCGACTGCTTTCAACACTTTGTCGTAGTTGTTGATGAGCGACGTGCCGAGCGCTTGGTCAAGGACGGCATTGATGACTTCCATCTGACGCTGTCCGCGACCGATGTCTCCGCGTGGGTCGTCATAGCGGTTACGGACGTAAGCGAGTGCCTCTTCGCCCGATAACTGCTGAAGCCCTGCTTCGACTTGGACGACTTCTCGTGAGGCGTCGTAACTCTTCTGTTCAGACGAGAACGGGACGTCGATTTCGACCCCGCCGACGGCATCGATGAAGTCGACGAACCCTTGGAAGTTGAGGGAGACGACGTGGTCGATGTCGATGCCGACCAAGTCTTCAATCGTGTTCGTCGCCATCCGCATACCGTTGTTCGGGTTCGATTCATCCATCGACCCGAAGTAATAGGCGTGCGTGATTTTGTCTTGATCGAGACCCGTCTTACCGTACGGGATATTGAAGCCCGTATAGTCGATGTTGACGTACGAGTCACGCGGGATGCTGAGCATCGTCGTCTGTTTGTTTTTCTTGTTCAGAATGACGACAATCATGACGTCAGACCGACCATACTCGCCGCGCGCTTTCTTCTGCGGGGACAAGTCCGTCCCGAGCACGAGGAAGCTCTCGGTATCCTCTTTATCAAATCGAGTCGGTTCGATAGTCGGATCATCCTCAAGCGTCACTTGAGTACCTGACAGCATGTTATGCGCTTTATAAAAAGCCGTTCCATACATGCTTGAGCCAACGATGACGGCAATCAATACAAGGGCGCTGAACAGCTTATAAAACGCAGACGGGCCTTTGCGCCGTCTACGAGCTTGGGTTCTTGAATTCATGAGTTTCTCCTTCGCGATCGAATGATATGAGCTTCACCTATTATAGAGGAAACCTCGACTTTTGTCGAAAACGTTTTGATTACAAATCCATTTCCATACAATTTCCCACAGTTAACGAGAAAAAACCTGGAGACACTTGTCTCCAGGTCATCAAGCTCGGATCGAAAAGAATCGGTCGGCCGCTTCACTGCCACGCGCCTGTAACACATTGCTACAAGCCGAGGCCGCTTCGGCATCGAGCACGATGGTCACACTTGGATGCGCCTGTAAGATGGAAGCCGGCCAGTCAATCGTCGGCACGCTCTCAATCATGTGATGCACGGCTTCGGCTTTACGGGTACCGGTCGCGACGAGGACGATCTCGCGTGCGTTCATAATCGTATCGAGTCCCATCGTGATGGCCTGCGTCGGCACGTCTTCGATTGAATCGAAGAAACGGCGGTTCGCTTCACGCGTCGACTCGGTCAGTTCGGTCACATGCGTCTTCGCATCGAGCGCGGTACCCGGCTCATTGAAGGCGATATGTCCGTTCTCTCCGATGCCTAGCAATTGCAGGTCGACACCAATCGAGCGGACGAGCTGTTCATAGCGAGCCGCTTCCGCTTCCGGGTCGGCCGCGTCACCATGAGGCAGATGGCTCTGTTTGAATGGGATGTCATTGAACAGCTTCTCTTCCATGAAGTGATGATAGCTTTGCGGATGACTCGGCGCGAGCCCGATATACTCATCAAGATTGACGCTCGTCACATGACTGCAGTCGAGCCGATCTCGTTTGAACATCTGATACATCCCGACCGGTGTACTGCCCGTCGCGAGTCCGAGCACGAAATCGCGCTTCCCGGCGACCCGCTCTTTGATGAGTGTATATGCGATTTCTTCTGCGTCCGTCGGTGTGTTCGCCACTAATATGTTCATTGCATGTCCTCCTTCGAATAACTGACCTCTCCTTGATGAATCGTCGTCACGACCGTCATTGCGTCATCCCAAATGACGAGATCCGCGTCGAAGCCAGGCGCGATGGCCCCTTTGTTCGTCAAACCGAACTCACGCGCTTGGTTCGCCGACGTCATCCTCACCGCTTCTTGCACCGTGCATCCCGTGTATAACAGCATGTTGCGGAACGCCGCGTCCATCGTCAAGACGCTGCCGGCCAAGTTCCCGGCTTCGAGTCGAGCCGCCCCGCCTTCGACGATGACCGGTTGACCCCCGAGTTCATAACGGCCGTCCGGAAGACCTTTGGCGCGCATCGCATCCGTAATGACGACGAGACCGTCTGCCCCTTTCATGCGATAGGCGAAGTCGACCATCTCGTGACGGCTGTGAATCCCGTCTGGAATGATTTCAACCATGACGTCCCGCTCCAACAGACAATAGCCGACCGTTCCCGGCTCCCGATGATGAATCCCTCGCATCTGATTGTATAAGTGCGTGCCATGCTTGACGTTCGCTTCCTTGTTCTCGGCAAACGTGGCGTTCGTGTGTCCGGTCGATCCGATTGCACCGGTTTCACCCATCACCTGTTCAAGCTCACGTGCTCCCGGACGTTCCGGCGCATACGTGACGAGGCGAATGTGACCGCCCGCCTCCTGTTGCCATGTGCGGAATTGATTTGCATCGGGATCGATAATATATTCGGCCGGCTGTGCCCCCGCATTGTCGACGTTGACGAACGGTCCCTCTAGATGGATGCCGACGAGTGACGTGTCTCCCGCCTCGATGACAGTCCGGGCTGCTTGCAACGCCTTCGTAATGGCAGTCGGTGACTGTGTAATCGTCGTCGCAAAATAAGACGTCACACCTTCAGCGAGCATCGAACGGCTGAGATGACGTAGTCGATCCACGTCCGCATCCATCGTATCGACGTCGTAACCGCCGTGGATGTGGACGTCAATCATGCCTGGCGTCACGAGTGCCCCACGAACGTCAATCTCTTTATCTGTTCCTGCCTGATAGTCCTCCATCGCACCGACGCTCACAATCGTCGTGCCATCGGATTGGATATAGCCTCGTTCCCACGTTTCGTCCCCCGAAACGATGTGTGCATTGATGATCACCATAATCGGTCATCCACCTTTCTTCAAGTAGCTTCATCGTTATCATATCAAAAACCAGTATAGTTGTATAGACCAATATTACCAACTGACAAACTTGATTTCCCCAGTTCTTTGCCCATCCTGTTTCCCCCTCAAACAACAAAAAGGCTGACGCCGTAGCGTCAACCTGTCTCGGTTAGGATGTTTCGTTCGTAATCGGTTGGGCCTCATACCGTTTGACGATATGAATGAGACGCATGACCAGCAACACGGCTCCGGCCGCTAGACCCGCAATCAAACCAATCCAATAGCCGTCCGGTCCGAAACCGAACTGTTCGGCAAGCGCATAGCCGAGCGGGAGGCCGATGACCCAATAGGCGATGAGCGACAAGATGAGCGTCACGTTGACGTCCTTGAACCCGCGTAAAATCCCTTGAATCGGGGCGGCGACCGCATCCGATAATTGGAAGAAGACCGCAAAAATCATGAAGTGGGCCGCGAGTTCCACGACGGCCGCATCGTTCGTATAGATGGCCGCAACCCGTTCATTTTGCCAAAACAGAAGCGCTCCCGAGAATGATGACACACCGAGACAAAGGACGATACCGATTTTGGCATAGCGTACGGCATCCTTCAGCCTCCGGGCCCCGAGCTCATAGCCGACGACAATCGTCAGCGCGCTCGACGCGGACAACGGCAACATATAGACAAATGAAGCGAAGTTGATGGCCGCTTGGTGGGCCGCGACGATATTGTCTCCATATTCACTCAAGAGCAACGTCACCGCCGCAAAGATGCTCACTTCCGCAAAAATGGCGAGACCGATCGGTGTCCCGAGCTTGAGCAGTTCTTTCTGGCTCGGCCAGAAGATACGCTCCACTGAGCGCAAGAAACGATATTCAAGGAAAGGCTTGCCGTTCCGGACAAACGCGAACGCCATAAAGAAGAGCAACCAATATGTGATGGCCGAGGCGATTCCCGCCCCGACACCGCCATAGGCCGGGACGCCGAGTTTTCCAAAGATGAAGATGTAATTTAATCCGACGTTAATGGGTAACCCTAATAGTATAAGTAGCATCGAGATTCGCGTTTTGCCGAGCGAGTCCATGAGCGTGCGTAGCACGTTGAACAAGAACATCGGCAACACCCCGAATCCGAGTGCGAGCAAATACCCTTTGGCAATCCGTTTCCCTTCCTCACTCAGTCCCATGCCGTCGACAGCCGTCGGGACGAGCCAAAAGCCGAGGACGAGCGTCGCGATGCTCAGACCGATCGCTAAGTATACGCCTTGGTACAGCGTCCGTTGAATCTGCTGGATATTGCGGGCCCCGAGCGCCTGGGCGACGATTGGGGCGACAGCGAGCAGAATCCCGCTCAACCCCGTATAGACCGGCATCCATAAACTCGACCCGACACCGACACCCGCCAAATCGACGGCGCCGGCTCGGCCCGACATGACTGTGTCAAAAAAGCTGATTAAGTAAAAGGACACTTGTGTCACCAAAATCGGGAAGAAGATGGTGAAGAACAGTTTGATTTTTTCATTTAGTGAATGTGTTTGATACATGGGCAACCTCATCTCATTTCAGAAAGGAAAAATTAGAATGAATCAACGGAATGCGGAAAAATTAAAATATGAGCTGTTAGAGACGTGGAACACGTTCAATCATTATATGACCGAGGCGCTGACGTTCCAAAACAGCGAAGATATTCACCAAGCCCGGGTCCGCCTGCGCAAGCTATTGACGTTCATCCAATTGTACGACACGAAGCCTTCGACGTATCGCCAATTGAAACAGCTGATGGAGGCGCTCGGGGCGGTGCGTGACGGAGATGTCCTCCTTGAAGGATTTGCCGTCGAGACCGAGCTCGACCAAGCTTTTGCTGACCATGTGGAAGCGCAACGTGCCAAAGACCGCACGCTCCTGAAAGCGCGTGTGACCGAAAAAATGACGCCTTCGCTCGACCAGCAAGTCCGGCGCTTCATCGGCGGGCAGCTGTTCCGCGCCTTTCGCAAACAAGACGCGGCGGCCTTTCTCGAGAAAGCCAAAGCCGACCGCAAGCGCCGCATCGAGACCCATCACGCAGCGACGAAACGGACCGACCGGCTCGATACCCTCCACAAAGTCAGGCTCGCCGTGAAGCGGGAGCGCTATTTAAATGAGTACTTATTGAACTATGAGCCGAGCGCCTCAAAAGACCACGTTCAAAAGTTGAAGCGGCTCCAGACCGAACTCGGCGACATGAATGACCGGCATCAGCTGTTGTTGCGCTGGACCGAGTTCACGCCGCCCGCCGCCTTGGCCGACGACTATGAACATGTCGTCCAGCAGCTGCACAAACGGCTCGACGAATCGGTCGACGCCATCAAGCTTTAACGGGACGTATAGCGTTCGACGAGCAGTTCAAGCAACTTCATCCCCGCAATCGAGTTCCCTTTTGAGTCAAGGGCGGGACCGAAAATCCCAAAGCCGACATCGCTCAACCCGAGCTCATGCTTGCCGGTCGCGAGAATCGCACCCGACACCCCGCTCTTTCCAGGCAGGCCGACACGGACGGCAAATTCACCCGAGGCGTCGTACATGCCGCACGTCGTCATGATCGCTTTGACGATGCGGACGACACGACGCGGAATCAACTCTTCGCCTGTGACCGGATCTTCGCCGTTGCCGGATAGAATCCGACCGATGCGCGCCAAGTCAAAACAATCGATTTCGATGGCACACTGTTTCGTGTACACATCGATAATCTCATCGACATCACCCTCGACGATTCCGTGATGGCGCATGAAATAGAGCAAGGCCCGGTTCAAGTCGGTCGTCTCGTATTCCGAGCGGGCGACTTTTTCGTTGTACGTGACTTCCTCGACCGGGACATCAAGCAACGTCGCCAAAAATTGACGGAACTGATAGATTTTCAGCTCCGCCGTATCCCCCAAAATCATGCTCGTGACCGCGAGCGCCCCGGCGTTAATCATCGGATTGAGCGGCTTCGATGGCACCGTCTCTTCAAGTTTGGCGATCGAGTTGAACGCATCACCCGTCGGTTCCATACCGACTTTCGAGAACACGTAATCTTCCCCGAACTCCATCAAGACGTAACAGAGCGTCAACGCCTTCGAGACGCTTTGAATCGTGAATTTATGATGGACGTCCCCCGCATGAATATAAGAACCATCAGGTAGGCAAATCGCCACGCCGAGCAAATCATCTTGTACATGCGCAAGCTCCGGAATATAGTCGGCGACTTTTCCTTGTGCTGTGTACGGACGACACTCGTCGACCAAATGCGCCAACTGCTGTTCCAATACGTTCATCCAATCACCTCATGTCCGATAGTTTTTACCCGGGTCATCTTAACATATTTGCAGACGGTTAACCATCAAGTGGACCGTCTTCCTTGTCCGGCTTATACCATTCCTCGTCGGCCCACAAAACGGGCGGGCTGTCCTCATCCCCTTCGAGCTTCTCGCCATGTCGATTCATCGAGGCGATGAAGGCGATAATGCCGACCACGACGATCGCCGACGCAATCCCGAACCAAACCATGAGTGGTCCTCCTTCCAATCGTGACGAATTTGTCTAGAACCGTGTGAGACTTATCCTATGTCTACGGCAACATTCTCGGTACCGTTAGTAGGAATACTACATAGAAATGGGTGAATGGATTGAACAAGATTGCAATCATCGGTGGAGGGATTACGGGTATGGCCGCCGCCTACTACGCGAAACAGGCGGGCGCGCACGTCACATTGTATGAAGCGAGTGACCGGATCGGCGGAAAAATCAAGACCGTCTATCGAGACGGGTTCGTCTTAGAATGCGGGCCGGACGGATATATGGCCCGGAAGCCGACATTGACCGACCTGATCACCGAACTCGGGCTTGACGACGACCTCGTCCGGTCGATGACCGGGACGTCGTACATTTACGTGCGGAACCAACTACGGCAGATGCCCGCCGGTTCGGTCATGGGCATCCCGACCAAATTCTGGCCGATGGTCAAGACGGATCTGTTCACGTGGCGCGGCAAACTCCGGGCCGGTATGGACCTCGTGCTGCCACGCGTCTATGCGGGATCCGACATCTCGCTCGACACGTTCTTTCGCGCCCGGCTCGGTTCAGAAGTCGTCGAGGCGATGATCGAACCGCTCCTATCCGGAATTTACAATGGCACGCTCGACGATATGAGTATCGAGTCTACTTTCCCTCAGTTTATCACGATTGAACAGAAAACACGCAGCCTGATTCTCGGTATGAAAGCATTGACACCTCCTGTCCAAGCCGGTGTCAAACCGCGCGAGGCCGGAAAGTTTCTAGCGCTCGGACAAGGGCTCGGCGTCCTCATCGAAGCGCTCCGTCCATCGATTGACCGCCTCTGTCTCGGGACACGGGTCGCGGCAGTCCGGCCCCATGAAGTGGTGCTCGAGGACGGAACGGTCGAGTCGTTTGACGGCATCGTGTTAGCCACCTCGCCGAACGCGCTCGGCCCGCTCCTCGGTCTCCCAGAAGCGGAACGGTTGTCGTCATTGAAACGCACGTCTTCCATCACCGTGCTCGCGGCGTTCGAGAAAGCAGACGTCGAGGCACTCGATGGGACGGGTTACGTCATCGCCAAGGGCGAAGGCAACGCCTTGACCGCTTGTAGCTGGATGCATAAGAAATGGCCGCATATGGCACCCGAAAACAAGGCGCTGTTACGCGTCTACATCGGCTCCGCGTTCGTTCCCGACCTGTTGACGGAATCCGACGAGACGATTGCCGATTTCGCGCTCCGTGAGCTTCGGAAAATCCAACACGTCGGTACGCCCCTCTTCACGAAAGTCGAGCGGCACGTCGACACGATGCCGCAGTATGAGGTCGGCCATAAACAATACGTGCGGGCGTTCGAGGAGACGATGTCCTCCCTCGACGGCATCGAAGCTTGCGGGGCGATCTTGCACGGCGTCGGTCTCCCCGACTGCGTCGACTCGGCCAAACAGGCTGTCACCCGCATCATGGCAAGACAGGCGGTGTCCGTATGAAACGAATCGACTACAACGAGAATCCGTTCATCGTCATTTGGGAAGTGACACGTGCCTGTGCGCTGTCATGCGTCCATTGCCGGGCCGAGGCCCAGTTCCACCGATATCCGGGTGAACTTGACACCGCACAAGGTAAGGCGCTCATCCGTGACATCCACGCGATGGACAACCCGATTCTCGTCTTCACCGGGGGCGACCCGCTCATGCGCGAAGACTTGTTCGAGCTGACGGAATACGCCGCCTCGCTCGGGATGCGCGTCTCGATGACCCCATCGGCGACGCCGCGCGTGACCCATGACGCCGTCAAACGGGCGAAAGATGCCGGATTGACACGTTGGGCGTTCTCGCTCGACGGTCCGGACGCCAAGTCGCATGACTATTTCCGCGGCACGCGCGGAAGTTTCGAGCGGACGCTGCGCGGCATCTCCTACTTCCGGGAAGAAGGCATGTCGTTCCAAATCAATACGACGGTCACGGAATATAACGTCGACCAACTCCCGGACATCGCCAAACTCGTCGGTGAACTCGGTGTGTCGGTGTGGACGCTGTTCTTCCTCGTGCCAACCGGCCGCGGGTCGCTCCTGCAGCCCATCTCCCCAGAACGGCATGAAGAAGTACTCCGCTGGGCGTTCGCTTTGCAAGAACACGTCCCATTCATCATCTCGACGACCGAAGCCCAGTTTTATCGGCGCATCGCCCGGCAAGAGAACTTGAAACGAAAACAAGTTGGATTGTCGCCCATCGGCCATCCGCATGACGATCTCGCCAAGGCACCCCGCGGCACGAATGACGGGAACGGTTTCGTGTTCATCTCGCATACGGGCGACGTGCAGCCGTCCGGTTTCTTACCGATTACGTGCGGCAACGTGAAACAAACACCGCTCGCCGAGATTTACCGGCACCACCCGGTTTTTAAATCACTACGCGATCCCGATACCCACCACGGAAAATGCGGCTACTGCGAGTATCGTTACGTATGCGGCGGCTCGCGGGCTCGCGCTTATGCCGTCACCGGCGACTATAAGGCCGAAGAACCGTACTGCATCTATCAACCTACACCTATCTCATAAACAAAGAGCGCCGGCATCAGCCAGCGCTCTTTCAATGTTTAATGCGTCACCGTCGCGGGACGAAGCGTCAACTCGTCGTTCTCGACATCGATGACGACCGTCTGGCCGTCCTCGATATCTCCGGCGAGAATGCTACGGGCGAGTTTCGTCTCAATCGTCCGTTGTACGTACCGGTTGATCGGACGGGCCCCGAACTGTGGCTCATACGCCTCGTCGGCGATGAACACTTTTGCTGCATCCGTGATCTCGATTTGAATCGAGCGCGCCGTCAAGCGACTACCCATGCGCGCGACCGCTTTCTCGACGATTTGGCCGATTTGAGCCCGCGTGAGCGGGTGGAACAAAATCGTCTCATCGACCCGGTTCAAAAACTCGGGACGGAAGTGGCGGCGGAGCCGCTCGATGACTTGGCGTTCTTCCGCCTCATCGATGACACCATCTTTCGCCGCTTCGAGCAAGATGTCGGCCCCGATGTTCGATGTCATGATGACGATTGTGTTTTTGAAGTCGACGACACGTCCGTGCGAATCGGTCAAGCGACCATCATCGAGCAGTTGCAGCAAGATGTTGAACACATCGGCGTGCGCTTTCTCGACCTCATCGAGCAGGAGCACCGAGTACGGGTTGCGGCGGACTGCTTCCGTCAACTGGCCGCCCTCTTCATAGCCGATATAACCTGGAGGCGCCCCGACGAGACGCGACACGGCGTGTTTCTCCATATACTCGCTCATGTCGAGACGTACGATATGGTCTTCCGAGTCGAACATCGCCTCGGCGAGCGCTTTCCCGAGTTCGGTCTTCCCGACACCCGTCGGTCCGAGGAACAAAAACGAGCCGATCGGACGGTTCGGATCTTTAATGCCGGCTCGAGCCCGAATGACGGCATCACTGACGAGGCGAATCGCATCGTCTTGTCCGAAGACACGTTGATGGAGCACCGTCTCGAGGTTGAGCAACTTGTCTCGCTCTCCTTCGGTCAATTTCGTCACGGGGATCCCCGTCCATTTCGAGACGACCTCGGCGATCTCTTCCTCGGTCACTTCTTCGCGGACGAGTTCACGTGTCACCGAACCGGCGAGCCGTTCCGCTTCCGCGAGTTCACGCTCGAGTTCCGGGATACGGCCATATTTGAGCTCGGAGGCCCGGTTCAAATCATAGCGGCTCTCAGCTTCTTGCAGTTCGAGCTTCACTTTCTCCAAGTCGCCACGGATGTGTTGCACGCGATGCGTCGACTCTTTCTCGTTCTCCCAACGGAGTCGGAGCGCGTCCGACTGTTCGCGAATCGAGGCGAGTTCTTGTTGCAGCGCATCGAGTCGTTTCTTCGAGGCGTCATCACTTTCTTTCTTCAAGGCCGCCTCCTCAATCTCGAGTTGCATGACGCGGCGTACGAGTTCATCGAGTTCGGCCGGCATCGATTCCATCTCCGTCCGAATCATCGCACACGACTCATCGACGAGATCAATCGCCTTGTCCGGCATGAACCGGTCGGTGATGTAGCGGTTCGATAAGACGGCCGCTGCGACGAGCGCGTTGTCATGAATGCGGACACCGTGGTGAATCTCGAAGCGTTCTTTCAAACCGCGCAAAATCGACACCGTGTCTTCGACGTCCGGTTCGTCGACGAGCACTTGTTGGAAACGGCGCTCAAGTGCCGGGTCCTTCTCGATATATTGGCGATACTCATCGAGTGTCGTCGCGCCGATGCAGTGGAGTTCGCCGCGGGCGAGCATCGGTTTGAGCATGTTCCCGGCATCCATCGCCCCTTCGGACTTGCCGGCCCCGACAATCGTATGCAGTTCGTCAATGAAGAGGATGATTTTCCCTTCCGCTTCTTTCACTTCGTTCAAGACAGCTTGGAGCCGCTCTTCGAACTCACCGCGATATTTGGCCCCGGCGACGAGCGAACTCATATCGAGGCTGAAAATCGTCTTATCTTTCAAGCTTTCCGGAACGTCACCGCGAACGATGCGTTGGGCGAGCCCTTCGACGATCGCCGTCTTCCCGACACCCGGTTCTCCGATTAAGACCGGATTGTTTTTCGTCTTCCGGCTCAAGATGCGGATGACGCGCCGAATCTCGCTATCACGCCCGATGACGGGATCGATTTTGCCGGTCTTCACTTCTTGAATCAAGTCGCGGCCATACTTCGTCAAGACGTCATACGTCGCTTCCGGCGACTTCGACGTGATGCGCCGATTTCCGCGGACGGCGACGAGCGCCTCGCGTAGTTTCTCTTCGGTCACACCTTTGCGCTCGAGCATGCTTTGCGCTTGGCTCTTATTCATAATGATGCCGAGCAGGACGTGCTCGACCGAGACGTACTCGTCACTCATACCGGTCGCTTCCCGCTCCGCCGTTGTCAACACGTTCAACAGCGAGGCCGAAATCATCGGCGTCGTCGGCGTTTGAAGCTTCGGTGCGTTCTTGAGTGCCATCGCGACCTCGGCCTCAATCTCGGCGACGCTCAGCTCCATTTTTTGCAGTAGGAGCGGCGCGATGCCGTCCGTTTGTGAAATCATCGATGCCAAGACGTGCCATTCGTTCATCTCGCTATGGTGGTACTGTTTCGCAAGTGCCTGCGAACTGACGATGCCTTCATGTGCTTTATCGGTAAATCGATTGAAATCCATTCTGCTTCCTCCTTAGGCTCAACGTTCGAGTTGTTCGTAAACAGATCGGTGGCCGGCGTCTAGCGGCAAGTCGACTTCGAGTTGGACGAAGAGATCCGACCGGACTTTCGAGGCGGTCATGAACCCGCGCCCTGGGATGCGCATCCGTTGACCCGGGCGTGACCCCGGTTTCACTTTCAGTTTGACCCGGCCACCATCTAATGTCGCCACGACGACTTCTGTGCCGTCGAGGAAAGCGAGCGGGCGCAACCGTTTGACGGTAATGACGTTCGCTCCTTCTCGACGGTACGTATCATCATCCGTGAAATGCAGCTCAACGTACACGTCGCCGCGGTCACCCGCTTGTCCGACCTTGCTGCTCTTACCTTTGAGCCGTAACTTTTGCCCTTCGTGGGCGCCTTGCGGGATTTTCACGTTGACCGTTCCCGTCTGGAGACGCAGACTCACTTTGGAATCAGACGTCAATTGACTGAGTGGGACGTTGACACGGACCGTCTCATCGAGGTCTTCTTCGACCGCTTGATTAAAGAAGCTACCAAACATGTCCTCGAACCCGAACGTCCGCGACGTCGTCCGTGACCCGCCGCCAAACTGACGGAACAAGTCTTCGAACTGGGCCGATCCTTCCCCATATCCGTCGCCGCTGTAAGTCCCTCCGCCGAACGTCGGTCCTTCTGGACTGCCATAGCGGTCATAGTTCGCTTTCTTATCAGGATCACTCAGCACATCGAACGCTTCTTGGATTGCTTTGAACTTGTCCTGTGCGCCCGAGTCTTTGTTCACATCCGGATGGTATTGTTTTGCCAGTTTTCGATACGCTCGCTTAATGTCTTGGTCGGACGCCTCTTTCGGCACGCCAAGGACGTCATAATAGTTTTTTGCCATCTCGTTTCACCTCACCTATTTCTTTCCCGATTCTGTTAAGTCTATTCTACCGATTTGGTCAAAGAAGGTCAAAGAATTTCCTCGTTACTTAGCATACGAAAAAAAGAAGGCATTCGTTTCATCACGATGCCTTCTTACGATTAGAAATATACTCTCGGACTGTCCATGCCTTCTTCGAACACGATGGTCACTTCTTGTTGGCCACCGAGTGAGGTGACGTTGATGCGGACCGGTACGTTCCGGTTGTACTCCCACCGGTTCTCGAGCAGACCGACGACGTGCTGGGTGAACCCGACGAGCTCGGCCCGGCTATAAAACTGGATGGGGATGTCGATTTCGATTCGTGACAACTCGCCGTTTTGATAGAAGCCTTTTCCAATCATTCCGCTGAAATCCGGGAACACATCGGCAATCCGGTCACTGAAGAGGGAGAACTTTTGGGCATCGTCGCGCACTTCGGTCGTCGCCGTGGCGGACGGGAAGTAATAATAGGTCTCATCGATGGCGATCCAGTCGTTCGCCGCCACTTCATTGGCTGAGCCGACGAATGCCGATTTGATATAGTTCCCTGGTGTCGGTGAACCTTGCGGCGCTTTCATATACAATGCGACGTTAATATCGAGGTCTTTAAAGTCCTCACGTTTCCGCAACTGGGCGACGAGTTCATTCGCCATGCGTTCTCCTTCAGCGATGACTTTCTTCTCGTCCAACTTTTCCGTATAGGTCGGACCGAAGTTCGGCGCTTGGAACACGTACTCTTGATTCAAAATCAAGGCGAACGACACACCGCCGAGTTGATACCCACTATCCGTTTTCGTCATATAGTTTTGTTCGACGAGCGACGCCAAATAGAGTGGCGACTTTTTGTTCTCTTCGACGAACTGCTCCTCGGCCACTTCGGCCGTGCCGTTCGCATACGCCGGGTTGAGCGGAACGAGACCTTCTGACGTTTTGTCTTTACGGCCAAGCAGACGCGATACATCTTCACTCGTCAATAGCTGTCCTTCTTGATAGGCGTACTTCTCCGGATCGAACGCGCCGGTCGAATGGCGCATGAGGCCGAGCTCCACTTCTTCGAGCTCGAGCGATGAGCTGACTTGACGTTGCGCCAGTCCTCGGGCCGCAGCTGGTTTAAACGGAATGACCATCTGGTAATATGAATCACGCGCTTGAATCGCTTGAGTGACCCCTTCGGCTGCCGTCTCTTCGCCTGTCGGTGTGACTTCTTCTTCCCCCATCGGGATTTTCATAGAGCATCCGCCGAGAAAAACCGTCGCGGCGAGAGCTGGGATGAGCATCTGTTTCCATTTCATCTATGTCTGAACTCCTTTAATGATTCGTTTCGTTACACTTCGTCCATTATAACAAAATCATCCGTTGAAAAAAGTGTCGAAGCGGAATCAGTGCCAATTCACAGCAAAACACCCTTCAACTCGAGTTGAAGGGTGTCCACGTCATGCTTTCGGAGATGGGCGACGTCGATGCGTCAAGAACAAGAGACCGAGCACGATCAAGACGAGTCCGAGTACCGTTCCCCACGTTTTTGTCGTGCCGGTCATCGGAAGGGTCGCTTGGTCTGGCGTCACCGGAGTCGTTGGTTCCGGCACATAAACCGATTCATCTTGGTCATCACGGTTATCGTTGCCCGGTTTTGGAAGGTTTTGCTTCACGTGCACGGTCGCCTCGACCGTCCGCGACACGCGCGCCTCACGATTGACTTCGAACGTGAACGTCGTCCGGTTCGTGAGCACTGCGCCGGCCCGCACATCATAAGATGGCAAGAGTACTTTCTCCATCTCGAGTACGACCTCTTCGCCGGGGATTAATCCGTTCTCGACTTCGGCCAGAGCACGCATGCCGTCTCGGAGCGTCTCGGTCGTCTCGCGCTGTTCTTTGGTCGTCAACGCCCCGCTCGTCCATTCGTCGATGACGTCGACGAAGTACAAGGTGACGTTCGACGTGTTCGTGATTGTATACGTATAGCGAATCGCCTCACCTGGATGCACCGTTTCGGGACGCGCCGTCTTCGTGACGGTGAAGTCAGCTTGATTCAATAAGACGATTTGTTGGCTCTCGGCATCGATGACTCGACCGTAAGCATCGGTCGCAGCGACGCGGAACACGTTCCCGATTTCAGGAGCGCTCGTCCGATCGTAATCGGTTGGAATCAATAAGTTGACGGTCGCCTCGACTCGTTCCCCAGCGAGAAGCCCATCATCGCCGACGAGTGCCAATAAGCGCTCGCGGACGTTTGCATTGAACGTGTCGACCGCCTTGGCGTCGATGTCGCCGCTAAAGAACTCATCTTCGATGGATGTAATCGTGAGCGCCGTCTCGCCTGTGTTCTCGATAACGAACGTATATGGAATCATCCCACCGACAACGGCTTGATCAATGTTTGCCTCTTTCCCGACCTCAAGGCCAATCGTCTCGTTCGGTACGACCGTGACATTCGCCTCCGTACAAGCTGCCGGAACGGTCTCGTCTTCAACACCGATACAGAACGTATTCGTCACGACGGTCTCACTCGTCACATCTGGTGCGAACGTGTCGAACTGAATCGTCGTCGTCCCGACCGGTATCGTCGGGAACGTCCAATTGAAAGCGGGTGGTCCGCTCACGGTCGTCGGGGCGACTGAGCCTTCCGGACCGAGCACTTCGACCGAATCCGCGACGACGGTCAACGCTTCGGGCACCGTGTTGGACACAGACAAGTTCTCAATCGGAGCGCCTGTCACATCGATGACGAGCCGATATGTCACCAAATCCCCGCCTAACACACGCTCGATCGGCCCGTCGGCACCGAGCACCAATTGATCGATTGCAACCGCTGGGCTAGCAGAGGGCGCGGCCACTTCTTCGGTGACAGGTTCCTCTAATGATGGCTCCGGTTCAACGAGCGGAGGCTCGCCCGGTGTATCGACGTCCGGAACCGTCTCCGTCCCGTCATCACCCGGTTCGCTTGACTCACCTACAAGTTCCTCCATCTGGAACGCATAGACGGCGTTCGGGAATGAATAAGGAACACCGGCACCGTCATACAAGGTGATTTGGTCGATTGTCGTCACGTCGACCTCGGTCGCGTCAATCATGAACCGCCAAATCGTTGACGTCTCACGCGCCCCGTAATACGTGACGTCCGCGTAAATCAAACTCGCGTCATCGTATGCTTCGATTTCTTCGGGGCTCAACTCAATTTGTGCATAAATGGGTGTCGGTGTCATCGTCGTGTTCGCGTAACTTCCATGCGGTGCCCACATGCCAATCAATACGAGGACGAATGTAATGAGTGCGATGAAACGTCGGTTGGTGCGTTGCATGATGGTCCCCTCCTCTAAGGTGTCTGCCGAACTGTGGCGTCTGCGATGACACGCTCCGGCACGGGAGAGGGATGGAGGGTGAGTGTGCGCGAGTCGTGGTGTAAGGTCTTGGTGTCAAATAAGTATTTGTAGATACTAATCATTACCCGTCCCGTGAAGGCGCGAACCTGCTCGAGACCGGAAACGTTTAAAAATCAGGTCAATGAAAAAAGGCCCTCCCTCAGGAGGACCTCATTCACGATTGGTCGGCTAAGAAGGCGAGCAACGCCGCCTCATCCCACACTTCGATGCCGAGTGACTCGGCTTTCGTCAGTTTCGAGCCCGCCTTCTCGCCGGCGACGAGGAGGTCGGTGTTCTTGCTGACGCTGCCCGTGACGCTCGCACCGAGCAATTCAAGTTGTTTCCCGGCTTCGCCACGTGTCATCTCATGCAGTTTCCCGGTCAAGACGATCGTCTTCCCGGCGAGCGGTGCATCGGCGTCGACCGGTCGTTTCGCACCTTTGAACGTCAGATTGACACCTGCCGCTCCGAGGTCACGGACGAGGTCACGCGCTTCTGGCTTCTCAAAGTAGAAGACGATCGATTCAGCCATCTTCGTACCGATGCCATCGATGGACGTCAATTCGTCGACCGAGGCCTCCATGACCGCTTCCATCGTCTCGAACCGCTCCGCGATCAACACGGCCGCTTTTTGGCCGACGAGACGGATGCCGAGCGCGAACAAGACACGCTCGAGCGAGTTCTGTTTCGATTGCTCGATGGCCGCGAGCAGGTTCGTCACCGACGTCTCGCCCATCCGGTCGAGTGCGAGCAGCGCATCCCGGTCGAGACGATACAGGTCGGCCACGTTATGGACGAGGTCAGACGCATGAAGTTGCGTGATCACTTTCTCGCCGAGCCCATCGATATTCATCGCCGGGCGTGATACGAAATGAATCAGCCCTTCGAGCAGTTGGGCCGGACATTCTGGATTGACGCAACGATGGTCCGCCTCTCCTTCTAACCGGACGAGTTCAGATTCACAGGCCGGACAATGGGTCGGGAAGACGATTTCCGTCTCCTCCCCGGTCCGCTCACTGACGAGCGCCGAGACGACGGCCGGGATGACGTCCCCGGCTTTCTTGATGACGACACGGTCCCCGATGTGAAGGTCCTTCTCTACAATGAAGTCCTCGTTGTGGAGCGTCGCATACGTCACGGTCGATCCCGCGACCGAGACTGGAGCGAACCGTGCGCGTGGCGTGACTTTCCCGGTCCGTCCGACACTGAAGTCGACGTCTTCGATCGTCGTCACGACTTCCTCGGCCGGAAACTTATAGGCGACGGCCCAACGCGGGCTCTTCGCAGTGAAGCCGAGCTGTTCTTGCTCTTCATAGGCTGCGACTTTGATGACGATGCCGTCAATCTCGTACGGCAACTCCGACCGCTTCGTCACATACGTTTCAATATAGTCCCATAACTCATCGGCCGTATGACACGTCGTGTATTCTTGGCTGACGGCGATGCCGAGACGGCGCAAATACGCGAGCGACTCGTCATGCGAGGCGACGAGGTCGTCCGTCGAGACGAGCCCGTAGGCGAAGAACGCCAAATTCCGCGACGCCGCGATTTTCGAGTCGAGCTGCCGGAGCGAACCTGCCGCCGCATTGCGCGGGTTGGCGAATAGTGGTTCGCCGAGGCGTTCCCGCTCGTCGTTCAAATGTTCGAACGATCGTTTCGGCATGTACGCCTCACCGCGCACCTCGAACGTGACGTCCTCGTTCAACCGGAGCGGAATCGAGCGGATCGTCTTCAAGTTTTGTGTGATGTCTTCCCCAGTCGTCCCGTCCCCGCGCGTCGCGCCACGGACGAGCCGACCGTCTTCGTATTTCAGCGACACGGCGAGCCCGTCAAACTTGAGCTCGGCGACGAAGAGTGGACTGTAGCCGAGATCTTTCTCAATCCGTTCGACCCATTCGACGAGTTCTTCTTTAGAGAAGACGTTCCCGAGCGACAGCATCGGCGTGTCATGTGTCACTTTGACGAACGCATCGAGCGGGACGCCGCCGACACGTTGCGTCGGTGAATCCGGACTCCGGAGTTCCGGATAGTCCGTCTCGATTTCAATCAATTCGTTCATGAGACGGTCGTATTCCGCATCCGGGACACTCGGTCGGTCGAGCACATAATATTCATACCCGTATTGATTTAACTTTTGACGAATCGCTTCAACGCGTTCTGCCATCTCCATATGATCACCTCACGCTTTTTCGATTGGGGCAAACTTGGCGAGCAGGCGCTTGATGCCGACGGCCGGGAAAGCGATATCGAGCTCGAGCTGATCGCCTTCGCCACGCGTCTGAACGACCGTGCCTTGTCCCCATTTCTTATGATTGGCCTTGTCCCCAACGTTCCAACCGATTGATTCGGCGCCGGACGACTGGGCAAGTTTTGGTTTCGGTTTCGAGCTGAAGCCGTTCACAGGAAGTTTCCCCGGCGACTCGACTGGATTCCATGGCATCGGCTTCTTCGCTTTGCCCGATCGCTCCAAGAGCGTCTCTGGCAACTCGTGCAAGAAGCGCGACTCCGGGTTGTTTTGGAAACGCCCGTACAACATGCGGGACTGGGCCCGTGTCAAATAGAGACGCTTCTCGGCCCGCGTGATGCCGACGTACGCGAGACGGCGTTCTTCTTCCATCTCTTCCGGGTCGTTCAAGGCACGGCTGTGTGGGAACAACCCTTCTTCCATCCCAATCAAGAAGACGACCGGGAACTCAAGTCCCTTGGCCGAGTGTAGCGTCATGAGTGTGACTTGGTGTAACTCGTCGACTTCTTCGAGCGTGTCGAGGTCCGAGACGAGCGTCAAATCGGTCAAAAAGGCGACGAGTGTCTGCTCGTCACTCTCTTTCTCAAAATTTTGGGCGACCGAGAGGAACTCTTGCAAGTTCTCAAGGCGGCTCTCGGCTTCGAGCGTCTTCTCGATTTTGAGCATCTCTTCGTAGCCTGACTTCTTCAACACTTCTTCAATCAATTCCGAGATGGACAAGTAGTCGGCCATTTGACGCAAATCGACCATCAATTGACGGAACTCGGCGAGCTTCGTCGCTGTGCGCGGCGCAATGCCCGACAGTTCGATGTCACGAATCGCTTCCATGAGCGACACGCCTTGCATCCCGGCGAAGTCGCCGAGCTTATCGACCGTCGCGGCGCCGATGCCGCGCTTCGGTTCGTTGACGACACGGACGAATGAGATGTCCTCGTCTGGGTTGGCGATTAAGCGCAAATACGCCAAGATATCCTTGATTTCTTTTCGTTCATAGAACTTCGTCCCGCCGACCATCTTATACGGGATGTTCGACTTGAGGAGCATTTCCTCGAGTCCGCGCGATTGGGCGTTCGTCCGGTACAGGACGGCCATCTCGCCGTAATCGATGCCTTCTTGGCGGAGCTCCTTCATCTGATTGATGATGAAGAACGCTTCATCCCGGTCATCCGAGGCGACATGCAAGAGGAGTTTCTCGCCTTCGACGTTCTCGGTCCAGAGCTGCTTGTCTTTTCGACCCGAGTTGTTTTGAATGACACCGTTCGCCGCTTCCAAAATCCGCTTCGTCGACCGATAGTTTTGTTCGAGCAAGATGACGTGCGCGCTCGGATAATCCTTCTCGAACGTCAAGATGTTGGCGATGTCGGCGCCGCGCCAGCGATAAATCGACTGATCCGAGTCACCGACGACACACAGGTTCTCATGCGCCTGCGCGAGCAGCTTGACGAGCGTGTATTGGGCCCGGTTCGTATCTTGATACTCGTCGACGTGGATGTATTGGAACTTCTTCTGATAAAACGCGAGCACGTCCGGCGCTTCTTGGAACAACTGAATCGCCTTCATGATCAAGTCGTCAAAGTCGAGCACGTTGTTCTGCTTCAATTTCTTCTCATACGCCGTGTAGACGTCCGAGATGACTTTCTCGTACGGGTTGTTGCCGACGAGTGCGGCCGCATCTTGCGGCGTGCGGAGCTCGTTCTTATGGTTCGAGATCATACCGAGGAGCGTCCGCGGCTCATATTTTTTCGGGTCAAGGTTCAACTCTTTAAGCACTTGTTTGATGGCCGTCAACTGATCGGACGAGTCGAGAATCGAGAAGTTCCGGTCATAACGGATTCGATCGATGTCACGCCGCAAAATCCGGACACACATCGAGTGGAACGTCGAAATCCAAATATCGTCCGCGACGCCACCGACGAGGCGGGCGATCCGGTCTTTCATCTCGCGAGCCGCTTTGTTCGTGAACGTAATGGCGAGAATGTTCCACGGCGCGATTTGTTTCGACGCCATCAAGTAGGCGACGCGATGCGTCAAGACACGTGTTTTCCCAGACCCTGCCCCGGCCATGATGAGCAACGGGCCGTCCGTATATTTGACCGCCTCCGCTTGCGGAGGGTTCATGCCTTTGACTAATTCTTCACTCAAGTTATACATAATCGTTTCCTTTCCCTATCCAAACATTTGTTCTTATTTTATCGGAGTGCCGCGACAGTCGCAAGCGCTCCTTCGAAATTGTCATAAATCACATTGCCGACGACGATCGTATCCACGTGCTCGGCCATTACTCGGGCCGACTCGTATCCGGTGATACCGCCCCCATAAAACAGATGGGCGTCCGGCACTGCCAGTCGCACTTCTTGGACGAGCTCGACCGATCCGAACGTGCCGCTATACTCTACATACAAGGAAGGCAGGCGGAACAAGCGATGTCCCGCTTCCGCATAGGCGATGGCTGTCTCGATGGACAAATCGGTCTTCGCCTCGGTCACGTGGGCCACTTTCGCATCTGGATTCAAGACGATATACCCTTGTCCGGTCACGTCAGCGTGAAACAAGTGTCCGTATCGTTCGAACGCTCTCGTTTGATGACCGATGACCCAGTCCACGGTGCCCGCGTTCAAGACGGTCGGAATGAAATAGTGGTCGAAGCCTCGAATCACTTGCTCGGGATGGCTCATCTCGAGCGCGAGCGGGATGCCGCATCCTTCGAGACGAGTATAGAGCGCGAACGTGTTTTCCGCGTCGACCCCATCCGTCCCACCGATGAGGAAAGCGTCCGTGCCCGAACGGATGAGCGCTGCGAGCGCCGAATCATCGAGCGGTTTATTCGGATCAAGTTTAAAGACGTGGCGCCACGATTGAAAATCCATTCGGCTTCCCCCCCATTCGATACCTTCTCTAGTGTAGCGATTTTTCCCGTCGCTTGCATCTGTTGAACAAAAAAAGACTTGCCGAGGCAAGTCTCAAGCACGTCTGGCGTGCGTCTTTTGTTCGCGGGCCGTCATCCATTTGGCGACGACGAGTGCGAACAGTCCGTAAACCGGGATGAACCAGAGCGGATTGGCCAAAAAGAAGCCGAGCACTGGAATCTCGAGTAACGGTGAATCTGGCGAGCAGAGCGCTGTTCCGTTCACGACCGCGATGAACGGTAAGACCGGGACGGCGAACACGTAACCAAAGTTGATCCAAAAAGCCTTCATGATCTGAGCTCCTTAGCCTAAGATGATTGATTCTTTCGGATAGTTGTACATCCGTTTCGGCTGTCTCCGCTGCAAAATCAAGATGAAGGCGATGACACCGATTCGACCGATGAACATTAAAATCGTGAGTACCCATTTTCCGACGTTACTGAACTCTGCCGACAGACCGACCGACAAGCCGGTCGTTCCGAACGCCGAGCACGCCTCGAACAAGATGCGGGTAAGCGATGCGTCTTCAAAGAAGGTGAGCACCATGACCCCCGTGAGCAGGACAGCGAGTGACACCGTGATGATGACGAACGCTTTCCAAATATCCTCGAGCACAATCTCGCGCCCGAAAATTTTGATGGACGAGTCCCCGCGAATGAACGCGACGACCCCGAGCACGGCGACGGCGAACGTCGTCGTCCGAATCCCCCCGCCGACCGAGGACGGGGACGCCCCGATGAACATCAGAATCGATAACAATAACATACTGCCTTCCGAGAACAGGTTGACGTCTACCGTCGTCAAGCCCCCGTTTCGCGTCGTCACGGACTGGAACAAGGAATCCGAGAGCGCGAGCCAGAGCGGTAAACCTTTGAACGCGTTATTATATTCAAATAGAAACAAGCCGACGGTCCCGACCGCGATCAATCCGAAGAACGTGGATACCGTCAATTTCGTGAACAACGAGAAGCGGCGCGGGAAATTCTCACGTTTCCGTATAATCCGGTTCGTCAAATAGGTGCGAATCTCGACGAGGACCGGGAACCCGATGGCGCCACCGGTCATGAGCGCGATTTGCGTAAAGATGACGAACGGGTCTTCCCGGAACGGCGCGAGCGAACTGCCGGTGATATCGAACCCCGCGTTCGTCGTCGCACTGATCGAACCGAACAGCCCTTGCAGGAACGCCTCTCTGGCCGTATCAAAGTAATTTAAGTAATGGATTCCGAGCATGATTGCCCCAATCGCTTCAATCGTGATAACGGTGATGACAATTTCCGCAATATACTTCACGATTCCAGACATCGACGTCTGGTTCTGGTCCCGTAAAATCAGCTGACGCTCACGAAAGCCAATCCGCTTTCCGAGCAAAATCCACATGATGACGTGCAAACTGATCAGACCGACCCCGCTCACTTGAACGATGAACAGGATGATGAACAGCCCGAACGTCGAAAACGTATCCGTCACGACGATTGGCGTCAAGCCGGTGACGCTGACACAGCTGACCGCAAAAAAGACGAGATCGGTGAATGTGATCGTGACACCCGGCTGTCGCGCAATCGGTAAGGCGAGCAAAATGACAGACAACACGACCGCCGCGCTGTAAATCAACACGAGTGTCTGGACCGGTGTCAGCTTCCGGAAGAACAGCTGTAAATTTCGTTTCATAAACTTGTCTTGCATCTCGCCCCTCCTCTCCCATCAAAAACAAGATGACTCTTACGAGTCACCTTCTGATTGTTTTAGACGTTCAAGGGCAAGATCATAACCGCCAGACCCGTAGTTCAAGCAACGCTTGACGCGGGAAATGGTGGCTGTCGAAGCACCTGTCGCTTCTTCAATTTTATGATATGTGCTACCTTCACGAATTTGACGGGCTACTTCAAGCCGTTGGGCGAGCGCCTGTACTTCGTTCACGGTCGCTAAATCTTCAAATAGTTGATAACAATCTTCGAGTGTATCGAGCTTCAAAATCGCCTCAAATAGCTGATCGAGCTCTCGTCCTCGTAATTTATCGAGTTGCATCCGCAAGCATCCTCTCTCATCGTACTTCTTTATCATTCTAAAGCACGACCGGCTCGGACTCAACTGTTCATCGTAAAATCGCCGGAAATAGTATTTGTTTCTTCATCACTTCGTAAATCCCGAGCGGTGTGGCCCGCACATATGGCAAGTGCGTTGACGCCAAGAACAAGAGCGTATAAATCGGGTCTTCGAATTTGTATCCACGAATCAGTAGCTCGGCCCGCAACCCTTCTTCTTGGACAATCAACCGTTCGACCGGCTCCTTCGACGTCATGCCACAGAGCGGGAGCGAGATTTCCGCGATCACCTCACCGCGGTCGACAAGGACGATGCCGCCGCCAAGTTCCTTCATCCGCTCGAAAGCCGTCAACATGTCTTGTTTGCATTTCCCAAGAATCAAATAGTCACCGCTAATCGAATACGAACTGACGAGGCCTCCGAAGTCGTTGGCGAATCCTTTCAGCACCGTATTGAGGCGCCATTTCCCTTCTTTATCGAGCAGCATGAGGAACGACTCGTCCCCGTCACGTGGCAGCTCATCTTGTCCGGTATCGTGCGTGATTTTGAACAGCTTCATGATGACCGAGTTGACCATGTCGAGCCCGACCGGCATGCTGAACGATAAGTCGTTCGGCGTCAGTTCGATGTCGACGTTCGTCGACGGCATCAAGGCAAGCGCCGCATCGACGAGCTCGTTCGGAAATTCGGACGTCCCGTCCCGATAAATCCATTGCCCTTTGGCAATGACAGCGCTCGGGCGTGGCTCATCAACCGCATCCAAAATATTGAGATGGGCGATGCGTCCCGGCGCAATCGAACCGAGGACGTGGTCGAGCCCGAAGTGTCGCGCCACGTTCAACGAGACGATGCGGTATGCTTCAATTGGAGGCAAACCCGCCTCAATCATGATTTTCACGAGCGCGTCTTGTAACCCGTCTTGATAAAATCCTGGCGTCGACCCGTCTGTCGTGACCATCACATGGTCGAACGCCTCGAGTCCGGCGTCAAGCAGACCCCGGATGATCCCTGGAAGGTCGGGACGAATCGAGGAATGACGGAGTGTCGTCGTATAACCGTGTTCGAGCCGGCAGAGTGCTTCTTCGGCCGTCATCGCCTCATGGTCGCTGTGGACACCCATCAGCGCCATCTTCGTCAACGTCTTCGCCGAGGCACCTGGGAAATGCCCCTCGACCGGGAGCCCGCACGTCTCTGCATCGAGCATCCACTGCAGCATCTCGTCATCGCCTTTCAACGTCCGCGGCCAGGCCGTCAATTCTCCGGCCATGATGACATCCGGATGATTGAACCAGTCGTGAATCCGCTCGGAGTCGACGAGGACGCTATCGCGGTCGAGTTCGGTCTGCGTATCGAGACGCGCCCACCAGTACGTGCTCGTCGGGAGCTGTTGCATCGCTTCCAGTTGCGCAAACGCTTGCTCCTTATTTTGTAAAAAAAGAAGCATGTTGTCATTCACGAGCGTTGTCGTCCCCCGCTCACCTGCATACTTCGACAGCGTCGCCGGATTATAAAGTTGGAATGGATGCGCGTGCGGCTCGATATAGCCCGGTACGATGTATTTCCCTGACACGTCTACCGTCTCGACGGCCGCTTTCGGAACATCTGGCCCGACGTAGACGATCCGGTCATGCTCAATCCATATGTTTGCTTGTTTCCACTGCTTCACGTACATATTTAAGTATGTGGCATTCATCAATACGAGCGAAGGTGGTCTGGCTTGGCTCACGACTTCTAATTGTGACCGAATCATCGCTTTAGACCACGGTGCCCGCGCCGATCGTTTTGGTGGCATCGAACCCAATCCTCCCTTAATCGCTTCGCCATTATTATCATACAATAACTTTGTAAGCGTTTTCTTTCATCTGGTTCAAGTTTACCTTTTCTATGAAAGGCTCGCAAGCTATGTTGCCCATTGTAACGGAATTCACATGAAATTCACACAAATAAAGACGCCTCCCGCGGGAGACGCCTTCACCAATCGTACATCGTGACCGTCTTTTTCAAATAATGCTCGAGTTCAGCGAGCGGGACAGGCTTGCTGTAATGATAGCCTTGAATGAGGGAACTGCTATGTTCGAGCACGAAGGCGAGCTGTTCTGGACGTTCGACCCCTTCGGTGACGATATCGAGTCCGAGCGTCTGGAACGTCTGATATAACCCTTCGAGCAACGCCCGGTCGAACGTGTTCTCGGGAATTCCTTTGACGAAGTTCTGGTCGATTTTTATCAAGTCGAGTTGAAGCGACTGCAAGAACGACAACGACGACGTGCCGACCCCGAAGTCATCGAGCGAGATTTTGACCCCGATGGTTTTGAGCGCTTGAATGAACTGTTGCAGTTCGTATAAATTGCCCCCGACCTCACTCTCGGTGATCTCGACATGGAGACGGTGAGGGTCAAATCTCGACGTGGTCAACACTCGTTCCAATGAAGCTAAAAATGACCCGTCGGCGATTTGACGCTTCGACACATTAATCGACAAGAACAAGTGATGGTGTGTCACGTGGTCTTCCATCTCGAGGACGGCCTGTTCGAGCACCCAACGGCCCAAATCGGAGATGAGGCCGAGCTGTTCGGCGACCGGGATGAACAGACCCGGCGAGATTTGACCTTTCGTCGGATGGTTCCAGCGAATGAGCGCTTCGACGCCACGTACAGCAAACGGTCGCGGCGACACGATTGGCTGATAATACAGTTCGAACTCATTGTGTTCGAGGGCGTGTCGAAGATCGCGTTCCATCTCGAGCGTCTGTAAATAGTGGCTCCCGTCCTCGATTTCTTGGAACGTGAGCACTCGATTCTTCCCTGACAGTTTCGCCTCATGAATGACGACATCGAGCCGGCCCATCATGATCTCATACGTATGGTGCGGCTCCGCACAGGTGAACACGTCGATTCCAATCGTCACAGCCATCCCCTTCACCCCGTTGCCCTCGGCCCAATCCTTCAAGTCTTTGGTCAAACGCCGAGCGACCGGCTGCAATTGTTCGAGCGTCCATCCTGGATGGACGAACATGAACTCATCGGCCCCGATTCGGGCGACAAATCCATCTTCTTTATAGAAGTTGAGCCGGGAAGCGATATAAATCAGGACGGCGTCGCCTGTCCGGTGTCCGTACTGGTCGTTGATGCGCCGGAAGTCGTCCAAGTCCAAACCGAGCACGCCGATCTGGTCTTGTTTGCCGCGCACGTTCGAGAAGTAATCCTCGAGAGCGAGCCGGTTCGGGAGCAACGTCAACGCGTCACGGAACGCCCGATCAATCACTTCGGCGCGTGTGTCCTCGAGGGCCGCGAGTACTTCATTCATGCTCGTCGCCATCTGTTCAATCTCATCGTGGCTCTTCGCGTCACGACTGAGCCGGAGTCGGCTATCCCGTTCGAGCGTGATCACTTTCAACTCGCTGACGATTTCCATGAGCCGCCGAATCACGACACGATGAATCGTCCATAGCAACGACAAGAAGAGACCGACCCCGAGGACGACGAGGGCAATCATCCCGAGCCGTAACATCGCCACCGTATTTTGATAATGCGTTTGTTCAGCGGTGAACGTCACTTCGAAATCGGACTGTTGAAACACGGTGCCAAGCGGAATCACGACGTCGGTCCCGGCGTCCCCATCCGTGATGACCGTCTGATTTTGACGCGCAGGTTGAATCGTCAATGGAATTTTCGTCTGGGTGCTCATGTCCGCCAGAAATGCCGGGTCGACGAACTCGAGCATGACGAGCGTACCTTGACTTGGACCACTACTATCACTTCGTAAAATCGGGTGACTGACGTACAGCGTCGGACCGAAATCACTCGCATAGATGCCGTTTTGCGTATCTTCCTGATCGCTTAATCGAGAAGTGACCGCCTTGATGAGCGTTTGTTGATCAGTTTTTGACAACGTCGTACTCGCTGAACGGAACGACGAGTAGAACGCTTCTCCGTCCCGGTCCAAATAGACGATGGCGTTGACGCTCAAGTTTTCAAGCGATTCCTCGCTAATGTTACTTTGGACATAGGAGGCGTTCCGTCGTTGAACGAACGTGTAGGTGTCATTCCAGACGGCCCAATCGACGAGTGTGCGCTCGAGCGTATGCTTCCGATTGGCGAGCGTCTCTGACACGCTCGCGACTTGACTCTCGACCGTCTGCCGATCTTGTTCCATGCTCTTCTCGATAAAATAAGGGCGGACCCCAAAAAAGATGATTCCGACAAACACGACTATATTCACGGCCACCGCAATCATGAGCTTCGTCCGAATGCGCACGTCGACCACCTTCTTCCTTCAATCTACTCCATTATTGTAGAGCAGGAAGCGTGAATTCCCTTCTTTTCGCATGAAAAAAAGGACGGGTTGACCCATCCTTTAAAAAATACGTGCCAACGCCCGTCCCCCGATGTCTCGACGGTAGAACGTCTGTGGCAAATCAAGTTGTTCGAGTGCCGTATAGACGGCATATTTCGCTTCGAGCAAGGTCGGTTTTGTCGACGTGAGCACGAACAAGCGTCCCCCGTTGCCGACGATGTCCGCCCCGTCACGGGTCGTGCCCGCATGGAACACGAGCACATCGTCTCGTAAGTCACCGAAGCCTGATAGTACCTGTCCGGTCGTCGCTCGATCAGGATAGCCTTCTGCCGCGACGACGACTCCAATCGTATAGCCTTCCACCCATTCAATCGGATACGTTTTTTGGTCCACGACCGCCTCGATGACGTCGAGGAGAGGAGATGCCAAGTTCGGGAGAATGACCTCGGTCTCGGGATCGCCGAACCGAGCGTTGAACTCGATCACTTTCGGGCCATCCGCCGTCAAGATAAGACCTGCATACAAGAACCCTTCGAACGGAGTGCCTCGTTCGACCATCGTCCGCGCGAGCGGGAAGAGCACGCGCTCGACCGCTTCCGTGTACACGGCATCGTCGAGATGAGGCATCGGGCTATATGCGCCCATGCCACCCGTATTCGGCCCTTTGTCGCCGTCAAACGCACGTTTGTGATCTTGTGACGTGATCATCGGGATGACGTGCTCGCCTGAGACGAACGCCATGAGCGAGAACTCTTCCCCGTCTAAAAACTCTTCGATGACGACACGGGACTGATCCCCGAACTTATCGGTGCCGAAGATGTCGTGAATCGCCGCCCGCGCCTCATCGAGTGTGAACGCGACGGTCACGCCTTTCCCGGCAGCGAGTCCGTCCGCTTTGACGACGAGCGGGGCTTCCGACTGATCGATATGACGTAGCGCCGACGCTGCGTCGGTAAACGTATCATATCCCGCTGTCGGAATATTTGCTTCGCGCATCACTTCTTTGGCGAAGGCTTTACTACCCTCGAGGAGCGCTGCCGCTTTCGTCGGTCCGAAGATGTGTTGACCTTCTGCTTGGAACGTATCGACGACTCCGGCCATCAGGGCCGATTCGGGGCCGACAATCGTCCAATCGATTTCTTCGCGCTTCGCAAACCCAACAAGGGCCGAAACATCCGTCTCTTCAATCGGCACGCAGGTCACACCATCCATATTGAGATTGCCCGGGGCGACGAACACCTCATGTCCGTCTTGTCCCAGTTTCCAGGCGAGCGCGTGTTCACGGCCGCCACGTCCAATGACGAGTACGTTCATCTTATCGCTCCTCTCAATGTTTGAAGTGTCGAACTGACGTGAACACCATCGTGATGCCGTGACGGTTCGCCGCTTCGATCGACTCTTCGTCACGAATCGACCCGCCCGGTTGAATGATGGCCGTGATCCCGGCCGCAGCCGCAGCCTCGACCGTATCGCCCATCGGGAAGAACGCATCGCTACCGAGAGCGGCCCCTTGAGCACGTTCCCCTGCTTGTTCGAAAGCGATTTTCGCCGCGCCGACGCGGTTCATCTGTCCCGCACCGATACCGATTGTCGTCTCGTCTTTGGCGACGACGATGGCGTTGGATTTCACGTGTTTCACGACACGCCACGCAAGTTTCAAATCTTCCCATTCAGACGCCGTCGGACGACGATCCGTCACGATTTGGCATGACGCATCATCGAGTGTGACGTCGTCCTCATCTTGTACGAGGAGACCGCCCGCGACGGCTGTCAAGCGCATCCCTGTCATCTGGCCCATGTCGAGCGTCAATAACCGAAGATTCTTTTTCTCTTTCAATCGGTCAAGTGCTGCCTCACTAAAGGATGGCGCGATGATGATTTCTAGGAAGATGTTGCGGAGCGCCTCTGCCGTTTCCACATCGACTTCACGGTTCAAGGCGACGATGCCTCCAAAAATCGAGACCGGATCGGCCGCATGGGCTCTTGAGAACGCCTGGCTGATTGTCTGTCCGACAGCGACACCGCACGGGTTCATATGTTTGACGACGACCGCTGCCGGCTCCGTCAATTCGCTGAGCGCCTCGAGCGCCGCATTCGTATCTTGGATATTGTTATATGAGAGTTCTTTGCCGTGCAGTTGCTTCGCGTTCGCGAGCGTCATCCCGTGATAGAGCGGCGTCTTATAAAACGCTGCCTGCTGGTGCGGGTTTTCCCCGTAACGGAGGTCTTGTACTTTCTCATACGTGACCGTGAGCTGTTCCGGGAACGTCTCGCCGATCTGCTGCCCTAAATAGTCGGCAATCAAGGCGTCATACGCCGCCGTGTGACGGAACGCTTTTGTCGCAAGACGTTGACGTGTTTCGAACGTCGTCCCGCCGGCACGAACCGCTTCGGCCACATGACCGTAGTCGGCCGGATCAACGACGACCGTCACGCTGGCATGGTTTTTCGCGGCTGAACGGAGCATGCTCGGTCCACCGATATCGATATTTTCAATCGCTTCTTCATACGTCGCATTCTCTTTCGCAATCGTCTCTTTGAACGGGTATAAGTTGACGACGACATAGTCGATTGGCTCGATGTCGTGGTCTCTCATCTGTTCGACGTGCGAGTCCAAATCGCGGCGCCCGAGCAGGCCACCGTGAACGAGCGGATGGAGCGTCTTCACGCGTCCGTCGAGCATCTCTGGGAACGACGTCACTGCTGAGATGTTTTTTACCGGAAGGCCAGCCGCGATGAGCGCTGCTTCCGTCCCGCCTGTCGAAATGAGTTCGATGCCCGCTTCATGCAACGCCTGCGCGAGCTCGACGATTCCTGTTTTATCTGACACACTCAGTAATGCTCTCACTTGAAAACCTCCTGTTGGATAAACACTTGTTGTAGTACGCGCGGATAGAGCTGATGCTCGACCGCTTGGATGCGTCTTGCCGCTTCGGCCGCATCACAGCCTGCGATAGCGACGTCTTGTTGGGCGATGATTGGTCCCGTATCCATCCCGGCATCGACGTAATGGACGGTGACACCGCTCGTCGGCACGTTCGCCGCGAGCGCCTGACCGATGGCGTCTTTTCCTGGGAACGCCGGTAAGAGCGACGGATGGATGTTGATAATATGGTTCGGATATGCTGACAGCAATACGTCCCCAATCAACCGCATATACCCGGCCAAGACAATATAGTCGGCGCCGAGTGCCTGTAGTAGGACTAGTATTTCTTGTTCGAATTCCGCTTTTGAGGCGTACGTCTTCGGTTCGAACGAGAAGGTCGGGATGTTGAACCGATCGGCCCGCTCGAGTACTTTCGCTTCTGGTTTGTCCGTGACGAGCAGGACGCATTCCCCTGACAAGTCGCCTCGGTCAATGGCTTGCCAAATCGCTTCGGCGTTGCTACCGGACCCGGAGGCGAAGATGGCAAACTTTTTCACTGGTCGACCCCCATGATGCGGACACCCGGTTTGGCATCGACTTTCCCGATGCGATGCGACGTCTCTCCGGCGCGCTCGAGCGCAGCTTCGACAGCTTCGACATCTTCAGGACGGACTGCGATCATGAAGCCGATACCCATATTGAACACGTTGAACATCTCTTGTTTCGAGACGTGCCCGACTTGTTCGAGCCAGTCGAACACGGGCAGGCTCGGCCAATTCGATGCGTCGAATGTGACACCGAGGCCTTCCGGCAGCATGCGTGGCACGTTCTCGTAAAAACCGCCGCCCGTGATATGGGCCATGCCTTGGACACGCCCCGTCGCGATGGCCGCTTTCGCCGCCTCGGAATAGATGCGCGTCGGCAACAAAAGGGCGTTCCCGAGCGTCGTGTCGAGCATGGCGATCTCATCAGTGTAGGCGAGCCCTTGAGATTCGACGATATGGCGGACGAGCGAGAATCCGTTTGAATGGACACCCGATGATGCGAGTCCGAGGACGATGTCCCCCGCTTCAATCGTCCGTCCATCGATCAGTGCTTCCTTCTCGACGACACCGACGGCGAATCCGGCGATGTCATATTCGCCGTCCGGATACATCCCCGGCATCTCGGCCGTCTCGCCTCCAACGAGGGCACAGCCCGCTTGGACACAGCCTTCGGCGACTCCTGCGACGATGCGCTCAAGTTTGGCCGGTTCCGCTTTTCCGGTCGCGATATAGTCTAAGAAATAAAGCGGTTCGGCCCCGTGGACGAGACAGTCATTGACACACATCGCCACACAGTCAATTCCAATCGTATCATGTTGGTCGAGCGCGAACGCGAGTTTGAGTTTCGTGCCGACCCCATCCGTTCCGCTGACGAGAATCGGATGTTTCAACTGCATCGAGCCAAGGTCAATCATCGCACCAAAACTACCGAGCCCGGTCATCACTTCTGGACGCATCGTCCGTGCAACGTGACGCTTCATGCGTGATACTGCCTCATAACCTGCCTCTAAATTCACACCCGCTTGTTCATATCTTAAACTCATCGTCAGTCCCCCTCAAGCTTTTGTCTCTGTTACAAGTTCCGCCAGTTCAGTTGGATAAAGTCCGGTGAAGCAAGCGGCGCACTGCCCGCGCAAGTTCCCTTCGAACGGCCGGTCGATTGCTTCGACCGTCCCATCCAATGTGAGGAACGCCAGTGAATCGGCCCCAATCTCTTCTTTAATCTCTTCGATGGATTTGGTGGCCGCAATCAACTCTTCCTTTGATGATGTATCGATGCCGTAATAGCACGGATGCTTGATCGGTGGTGACGTGATGCGCACATGCACTTCGGTCGCCCCGGCTTCACGGAGCAGTTTGACGATGCGTCGGCTCGTCGTCCCGCGAACGATTGAGTCGTCGACCATGATGACCCGCTTACCGCTCACGACACCTCGCAACGCCGACAGTTTCATCTTGACGCCGCGCTCCCGTAACTCTTGCGACGGTTGAATGAACGTCCGGCCGACGTATCGGTTTTTGATGAGTCCCATCTCGTACGGAATCCCGCTCGCCTCGGCGTAGCCGATGGCTGCTGAAATACTCGAATCAGGGACGCCGGTGACGACGTCCGCTTCGACCGGTGCCTCGTCGAACATCTTTTTCCCCATCGCCTTACGGGCCGTGTGCACGTTGACGCCATCGATGATCGAGTCCGGCCGCGAGAAGTAGATGTATTCCATTGAACACATCGCGCGGACCGAGGCCTCGCTGTACCGCTCCGATACAATCCCGTCTTGCGTGATCATAAGGAGTTCCCCTGGCTCGACATCACGTACGTACGTCGCCCCCACGACGTCGAACGCACATGTCTCTGAGGCGAATACGTAGGCTCCGTCCTCGGTCTGGCCGAGCGAGAGCGGACGTAATCCGTGAACATCGACGCCGACGTAGAGCGCGTCTTCCGTCAAGAAGAGGAAGGCGAACGCTCCGACGAGACGAGCCAAGCTATCCGCGATTCGTTCTTTCATCGAGTTGCCTCGGCTCCGCTTAATCAAGTGGGCGACGACTTCCGTGTCCGATGTCGTCTGAAAAATCGCACCTTCCGCTTCGAGCATATGTTTCAACTCGTTGGCGTTGACGAGATTCCCGTTGTGCGCCATCGCCAAATCGCCCGTGAGCGACTTGAAGTGGAGCGGTTGGACGTTCTCGAGCGTGTTGCCGCCTGCCGTCGAATAACGGACATGACCGATGGCGTGGTGCCCGGTCAATGCATCGAGCGACGGTTCGTCGAACACTTCAGCGACGAGTCCGAGCCCGCGTTTGGCGTGCAAGCGCTCCCCGTCAGCCGTGACGATGCCTGTCCCTTCTTGTCCCCGGTGTTGCAGGCTGTGGAGGCCGTAGTAGGCGAGGTGTGACGCTTCGTGGTGATTAAATACCCCGAATACCCCGCACTCCTCGTTCATGCCTCGGATGTCATATAACATGGAATAGCTCCTTCCCATACCCGTTCAAGTTCCGTGACGTCCATTTCGATTAGGCGGTCGCTCGCACGCACCGTCAATTGTGGCGTGTCTGTCACCTGTCCGATGCGTGTCGCCTTCGTCAACTTCGCGAACGCATCGGCTTGATGTGGCGCGACTGTGACGAGGAACCGTGACTGTGATTCGCTGAAAAGTGTCGTCACGAGATCTGTGTCGACTGTGACGTCTGCGCCGAAGCCCGTGCCGAACACGAGTTCAGGGAGTGCTGCGGCGAGTCCACCTTCCGATACGTCGTGGGCCGCCGTGACAAGTGCTTCCCGGATTGCTGCGAGGAGCGCTTGTTGCTGACGGCTCTCCGTCTCCAGGTCAAGCGTCGGCGCCTGTCCGCTCACTTGACCGTCTTGAAGCATTTGGAGCGCACTACCGCCGAACTCAGGTTTCGTCTCTCCGAGCAGGAAGATGATGTCGCCTGATTCTTTCGCGAACGACGTCGTGATATGTTCTGGCTTGTCGATCAAGCCGACCATGCCGACGACCGGCGTCGGATAAATCGCCGTCCCGTTCGACTCATTGTAAAGCGAAACGTTCCCGCCGATGACCGGTGTGTCGAGGGCACGGCACGCTTCGGCCATCCCTTCGACAGCTTGATCGAGCTGCCAGAACCCTTCTGGCTTGTCCGGGCTACCGAAGTTCAAGCAGTCCGTGAGGGCGAGCGGTGTGGCGCCGCTGGCGACGATGTTGCGCGCTGCCTCTGCGACCGCGATGGCACCACCGACACGCGGGTCGAGGTACACGTATTTGGCGTTGCAGTCCGTCGTCATCGCGAGCGCTTTGTCTGTGTCGCGAATCCGGATAACGGCCGCATCACTTCCTGGCGCGACGACGGTTGATGTTTGGACCATATGGTCGTATTGCTCATACACCCAACGTTTCGAGGCAATCGTCGGCATGGCAAGCACGTCTTTCCATGTCGTGAGTACGTCCGTGACGACCGGTTGGACCGGTGCCATCGCTTGGAACGTCTCATAATATGCCGGTACTTTCGACGGCTTATGGTAGACCGGTGCGTCTTCTGCGAGCGCGTCGACCGGTACTTCGGCTGCGACTTCCCCTTGATGGAGAAGACGGAGCACTTTTTCTTCGATGACGACACCGACTTTGATCGCATGAAGTCCCCACTTCGTGACGATTGCTTCGATTTCATCTTCATGCCCTGCCTTGACGACGAGAAGCATCCGCTCTTGCGATTCGGACAACATCATCTCGTAAGGCGTCATGTCGGCCTCACGTTGCGGGACGAGGTCGAGGTTCATCTCGATGCCCATGCCTGCCTTCGATGCCATCTCGGCTGAAGACGACGTGAGACCGGCCGCCCCCATGTCTTGGATACCGACGAGGGCCGGATGCTTGATGACTTCCAAACACGCTTCAATCAACAGTTTTTCCATGAACGGGTCACCGACTTGGACGGCCGGACGTTTCTCGTCCGCATCCTCACCGAGTTCTTCCGAGGCGAACGTCGCCCCGTGAATGCCGTCGCGTCCTGTCGTCGCACCGACGTACATGACCGAGTTGCCGACGCCTTCGGCAATCCCTTTCTGAATGTCTTCATGGCGAATGAGTCCGACGCACATCGCGTTGACGAGCGGGTTGCCGGCATAGGCCGGGTCGAATGCGACTTCTCCACCGACCGTCGGGATGCCGACACAATTGCCGTAACCGGCGATGCCAGAGACGACGTGGCCGAAGAGATGTTTCACACGTGATTCGTTCAAATCTCCGAAGCGGAGCGAGTTGAGGAGTGCGACCGGTCGCGCGCCCATCGAGAAGATGTCGCGGATAATCCCGCCAACCCCTGTGGCCGCACCTTGGTACGGCTCAATCGCCGACGGATGGTTATGGCTCTCGATTTTGAATGCGACGGCCTGGCCATCGCCGATGTCGACGATGCCGGCACCTTCCCCGGGGCCTTGAAGGACGTGTTTCCCAGTGGTCGGGAATTTCCGGAGGACAGGCTTCGAGTTTTTGTACGAACAGTGTTCAGACCACATGACCGAGAATAACCCGATCTCGGTGTAATTCGGCTCACGACCGAGCAGTGAGACGACGAGCGCGTATTCCTCATCGGTCAAGCCCATCGTGGCGTAAAGTCGCTCTTCACGGATGTGTGTTGCTGTCGGTTCAGTTGTAAGTAGCATGTCGAGTCCCCCATTTCACCATCGAAGTGAATAATCGTTTGCCATCTTCCCCGCCTAAGAGTGCTTCGACCGCTCGTTCCGGGTGTGGCATCATTCCGAGTACGTTACCTTGTACGTTCGTGATTCCTGCGATATTCGCGACCGATCCATTCGGATTGTCGGTATACGTGAAGGCGATTTGCCCGTTCGCACGGAGCGTCTCGAGTGTCGCCTCGTCACAGTAGTAGTTGCCTTCCCCGTGCGCGATTGGGACTTGAATCGTCTCCCCGAGCTCATAATCGTTCGTGAACATCGTCTCGTTCGTTTCGACTTTCAATTCGACTGTCTTGCACATGAACTTCAAATCACGGTTGCGCATCAATACGCCCGGTAGGAGTCCCGCTTCGACGAGCACTTGGAATCCGTTACAGACGCCGAGCACTGGACGCCCTTCTTCGGCGAATCGTTTCACTTCGTTCATAATCGGTGAGAACTGGGCGATGGCACCACAGCGCAAGTAGTCCCCGTATGAGAAACCGCCTGGTAGGAGCACACCATCGTACCCATCAAGCGACGTTTCCGTATGGAACACATAGTCCGCTTCTTCGCCGAGGACATCTTTTACGGCATGATACATGTCGAGGTCACAGTTCGATCCGGGGAAGACGATGACAGCGAATTTCATGCGAGTACCCCCATCTCGATTCGATAGTTCTCGATAACCGTGTTGACGAGCAACTTCTCACACATGTCACGCACCATCGCTTCGGTCGTCTCATCTGCCACTTGAAGCTCGATGACTTTCCCGATGCGTACCGACTCTACCCCTGTAAAACCGAGATGTTCGAGCCCACCTTTTACGGCGACGCCTTGTGGATCCAGTACACTTTCACGTAATGTCACGTACACGTTTACTTTTTTCATCGGTCCATTCCCCCTATGCGTGTTAACAGTTGGCTGTATGTGTCTGTCAGAGATCCAAGGTCTCTGCGGAAAACGTCTTTATCGAGCTTTTGTTTCGTCTCTTTGTCCCAAAGCCGGCACGTGTCTGGTGAGATTTCATCGGCAAGGATGATCGTGCCATCGACTTTACCGAACTCAAGTTTGAAATCGATTAAATCGATGCCATGTTCATTGAAGAAATCGAGCAACACATCGTTGACCCACAGACCAAGTTGTCGCAATGTTTCGACTTCTTTGTGTGTGGCAACTTGCAGTAAACGGATATGATCCTCCGTTAAGAGTGGATCTCCGAGTGCGTCATCTTTATAGTAAAACTCGACAATCGGTGACAGGAGCGGTGTCCCTTCTTCCCAACCGAGTCGTTTGGCAAGGCTTCCGGCGGCGACGTTGCGAACGACGACCTCGAGCGGAATGATATCGACACGGCGCACGAGCTGCTCGCGATCCGATAGTCGCTTAATGAAATGCGTCGGAATCTTGTTATCGTGCATGAGTTCGAACAAGCGCGTCGTGATGGCATTGTTCAACACGCCTTTGCCGGCGATTGATTCTTTCTTCTCCCCGTTAAATGCTGTCGCGTCGTCTTTATAATAAACGCGGAGCACACCCTGTTCTTCAGTCTCAAATAACGCTTTCGCTTTACCTTCGTAGATTGCTTCCATCTGTATCGTCCCCCTTAAAAGTGAGAGGGGCATGAAGCCCCTCAACGATCACAAACCACAGCGTTCAAAAATAACATCGACACGGCGCACGTGATGGCTCGGGTCGAATAGGTCGTCGAGCTCGTCACTCGTGAAGAGTGCGCCCATCTCGGCGTCTTGTTCAATCAAGGTGCGGAACATCGTCTCTTCTTCCCACGCCTGCATCGCCTTCGGTTGAACGGCATCATAAGCGGCTTCGCGCGACCATCCTTTTTCAATCAACGCGAGCAAGATGCGTTGGGAGAAGATAATGCCAAACGTCCGGTCCATGTTCCGGCGCATATTATCCGGGAAGACCGTCAAGTTCTTCACGATATTGCCAAAGCGGTTCAACATGTAGTTGAGGAGACTCGTCGCATCCGGAAGAATGATCCGTTCTGCTGATGAGTGTGAGATGTCACGTTCATGCCAGAGTGGGACGTTCTCATACGCCGTCACCATATGACCGCGAATGACACGGGCCAGGCCGGTCATGTTCTCTGAACCGATCGGGTTACGTTTATGCGGCATTGCTGACGATCCTTTTTGTCCTTTGGCGAAGAATTCTTCGACCTCACGTGTCTCTGTCTTTTGGAGGCCGCGAATCTCTGTCGCCATCTTCTCAATCGATGTGGCAATCAATGCGAGCGTGGACATGTATTCGGCGTGTCGGTCACGTTGTAACGTCTGCGTCGAAATCGGTGCTGCTTGAATCCCTAATTTGTCACACACATACGATTCGATGAACGGATCGATGTTTGCGAACGTGCCGACCGCACCACTCATCTTGCCGAATTCAATCGTCTCACGGGCTGCCATGAACCGTTTCTTGTTGCGCTTCATCTCTTCGTACCAAAGGGCGAGCTTCAATCCGAACGTCGTCGGTTCTGCGTGGACACCGTGTGTACGGCCCATCATGATGTCATACTTATGTGCTCTAGCTTTTTCAGCGAGGATGTCGATGAAACGGTCGATGTCAGCTTCTAAAATATCGTTCGCTTGCTTAATCAAGTACGATAAGGCCGTATCGACGACGTCTGTCGAAGTCAGTCCGTAATGCACCCACTTCTTCTCTTCACCGAGTGTCTCTGAGACGGCACGGGTGAATGCGATGACGTCATGACGTGTCTCTTGCTCGATTTCAAGGATGCGTTCGACATCAAACGATGCCTTGTCCCATAAGACGGCGACATCTTCCTTCGGGATGATACCAAGTTCGCTCCACGCCTCGCAGGCGTACAGCTCTACTTGGAGCCATGCCTCAAATTTATTCTGGTCTGTCCAAATCGCCGCCATCTCAGGACGGGTATAACGTGAAATCATAAAACGGTCTCCTTCCAAATTGCCAATTGTTCGATGGTCTGAAGCGCTTCTTCGACGGAAGCGGCAATCACGTTCAAATGCCCCATTTTCCGCCCCTGCTTCGCTTCTTCTTTCCCATACAAATGTAGTTTAACATTCGACGGTAACGTTTGCGGGTTCAGCTCGTCCATATGTTCGCCTAACAGGTTGACCATGACGATTGGTGTGTAAAGCGTCGTTCGCCCAAGCTTCATCCCGGTGATTGCCCGAATGTGTTGCTCGAACTGTGATGTCTCACAGGCATCAATCGTGTAATGCCCTGAGTTGTGAGGGCGTGGCGCAAGTTCATTCACGTACAATGAACCGTCTTCCATAATGAACAACTCAACCGCAAGCGTACCAATCAGTCCGATGTGGTCAGCGAGTTGGAGGGCCAAATGACGCGCCTCCTCTAAAATATCAGGCTCCACTCGTGCCGGTACAATCGAAAGATATAAAATATTGTTTCGATGAATGTTCTCGCTGATGGGGAACGTCGTCGTCTCGTGCGTCCCTCTCGTCACGATAACAGAGATTTCTTTTTTAAAAGGAAGCCAAGCTTCGGCCACATATTCCGTCTCTTCGAACTGATCTGTGAACGAGCGTACGTCTTGTTCTGAACGTATTACCGTTTGACCTTTACCGTCATAACCAAAACGGCACGTCTTAATCACAAACGGAAAACCTAACACGTCTCTTGCTCGAATGACATCACGGACGGAACGGACTGGAACGTACGGTGCGACTTGAAGACCTGCCCCTTCAATCATTTGTTTTTCAAAGATTCGATGCTGTGTCGCCTTCAAGACATCCATCCCTTGAGGACATTTGTCAGCAATGGCCTCAATCATCGCTGTATCAATGTTCTCAAATTCATAGGTGATGACGTCTGAACGATGTGCAAGTTCACGTGCTGCCGTTACGTCGTCAAATGCGGCGACGATGCTTGGTGCAACCTGAGCGGCGGGCGCGTTTGCGTTTGGATCGAGGCTTAGCGTTTCGTACCCCATAGCACTCGCACTGAGAGACATCATGCGACCTAACTGACCTCCACCTAAAATGCCGATTCTCATTAGATTAGTTCCTCCGTCGCTTGAAGTGCCATATCGCGCTTCGCTTGGCGATATGTATCTAGGCGTTCAACCAGTGCGGGGAATTGCAGGCTGAGGATTTGAACGGCGAGTAGGGCCGCGTTCGTCGCCCCGGCACGTCCGATAGCGACCGTTGCCACTGGTACTCCTGCAGGCATTTGAACAATCGAGAGCAAGGAATCAAGTCCATTTAACGCTTTAGATTGAACAGGCACTCCGATGACAGGAAGCGTTGTTTTCGCTGCGACCATTCCCGGTAAATGGGCTGCTCCTCCTGCGCCTGCAATGATGACTTGTATGCCTCTCGCACGGGCCTCTTCAGCATATTCAAACATTAAGTCCGGCGTCCGATGTGCCGAGACAACTTGTTTTTCATATGGAATACTCAATTCTTCTAGGATGTCACAAGCATGGCGCATCGTTTCCCAATCAGACGAGCTACCCATGATCACACCTACTGTTGCCTTCATTCAAATGTCCCCCTTAAATAAAGAAATCCCTAAACCGAATAACCAGTTTAGGGTATAGGCCACGACAAAAAAATGTCGACTATACCCCATAGTCTGATCAGAATCGGCGATCAGGTAGAAACTTGCGAGCCATTTCCTCGCGATTATATGGAGCACTATTTAATTTGTTATTAACTCACACGCCTATCGTACCTTGTTCTTTCAAAACATGTCAACAAACTGCGAACAATTTAATTGTCTGAATATTTATCGTTCGTCTTTAGTGGTGTTAAAATACAAAAAAACCGCCACGCATTCGTGACGGTTTGGCATTATGATTCGAGAGCAACGCACTCAAACAAAATCGATTGATGGGAATGTACAGGTTCGTCTTTGGTTCCCGTTTGTTCAAAGACAGGCTTTTCAATCCTACGTACCGGGCGATACCCCATTTGAGCAATTCGATTTAAACAGTCATCGATTGTCTCGTTTGGCTCGACGTATACTTTGATTTTTTTGGCCATCTGTTCTTCCTCTCTTTCATTTGAATCACGATATAAATAAAAAAAGCGGCGGCCCTTGAGCGAATGCTCCAGAACCACCGTTTGCCTGGCGACGTCCTATCCTCACAGGGGGAGACCCCCAACTACTTTCGGCGCTGAAGTGCTTAACTTCCGTGTTCGGCATGGGAACGGGTGTGACCGCTTCGCCATCGCCACCAGACATAGAGAGATCGTTCTCTCAAAACTGAAGACTCATCAATTCATACAAACCATTAGACTAGATCAAAGCCTCGACCGATTAGTATCATTCAGCTCCACACGTCGCCGTGCTTCCACCCATGACCTATCTACCT
>NZ_JACSLS010000010.1:0-80182 GCF_018618235.1 Exiguobacterium sp. s26
TGGCAAGTCCTTTTTCTTTTCTAAAATAGGAGTGCAGAGTTGTGTACGTTTCCGTTGCACACTTCTGCACTCCTATTTTGCATTACACAGTTTGGCCATTATTATGAATGGATCACCACTATTTACAGGTGATGCTGGTTCTGGTGAAAGTGAAATTCGTAAATATGTACTGGAAAATGATTTAGTTGAAGGTATCGTAGCGTTACCAAACGATCTATTCTACAACACAGGTATCGCAACGTATATTTGGATTTTAACGAATAAAAAAGCACCTCTTCATAAAGGAAAGGTACGTTTAGTTAATGCGGTAGACTTCTCGAAAAAAATGAAAAAGTCTATGGGTAGCAAGCGTAACGAAATTACGGAAGAGCAAATCAATGAGATTGTACGTTTATACGGGGATGCGCAGCCACATGAAAACGTAAAGATTTTTGATAATGAAGACTTTGGTTATGCGAAAATTACAGTAGAGCGTCCATTACGCCTAAACTTCCAAGTAAATGAAGAACGCTTAGCACGTGTTGTTGAAGAAAAAGGATTTGTGAACTTAGCAACGTCGAAGAAAAAAGGCGATGCAGGTCACTTTGAGGTCGAAGAAGGTAAGAAATTACAAACGCAAATTTTGTATGTGTTACGCACATTAGCGAGCGATACAGTATATAAAAATCGTGGCGAGTTTACGAAAATATTAAAAGATGCTTTAAAACAAGCTAATATTACAATCGGTGCGCTTGTATTAAAAGCTATTTTAGCGGGACTTTCTGAAAAAGATGAAACGGCTGATGTATGTATGAAAAACAAAACAGATATCGAGCCTGATTCAGATTTACGTGATACAGAAATCGTTCCATTAAAAGAAAATATTGAAGAATATTTTGTACGTGAGGTATTACCACATGTCCCTGATGCATGGATTGACGAATCTAAAACAAAAATCGGTTACGAAATTCCTTTCACTCGCCAGTTCTATAAATACACACCACTACGCAGCTCAGCAGAAATTATGAATGAAATTCGTGCTTTAGAAGTGGAGATTGTCAAGCAGTTGAAGAAGGTGATGGAATGAAAGTTTATTCTGTTGTAAAAGATAGTGAAATTGAGTGGATGGGTACAATTCCAGAACATTGGGAAGTTAAAAAGTTAAAGTTATTAGGTGAGGCTATAACGGGTTTAACTTATAGCCCAAATGATGTTGTTAATAAAGGTGAAGGGATATTAGTTTTAAGGGCATCAAATATCCAAAATAACCAAATAAAATTCGAGAATAATGTTTATGTAGATACACAAATCCCTTTTAAGTTAATCACTAGAAAAAACGATATTCTTATTTGTTCTAGAAATGGGAGTAGAAAACTAATAGGTAAAGCTGCATTAATTGATAATCAAAGTGAAGGTATATCTTTTGGAGCATTTACTACGGTGTTTAGAAGTGATTTATCAGAATATTTATTTTACGTGTTCCTGTCTCCAATATTTGAATTTCAGATAGGAACATTTTTAACATCAACAATTAATCAATTAACGATTGGGAATTTAAATAGTCTTCAAATACCTGTACCTAGTAAAAGAGAACAAAAATCCATTGTTAATTATTTAAAAGTAAAAACTAAAGAGATTGACTTACTATTAAATCAAAAGCAACTTTTGATATCCTTGCTTGAACAACAGCGCCAGTCAATCGTAACTGAAGCCGTTACAAAAGGTTTAGATCCAAATGTGAAAATGAAAGACTCAGGTGTTGAGTGGATTGGTGAGATACCGGAGCATTGGAAGCTAAAAAAAATTAAATATGTGGCCAAACTGTTGAATGGTGATAGAGGTGAAAACTATCCTTCTGGAAATGATTTTGTTGAAGACGGCGTTCCGTTTATCACATCTCATAATTTAAATAATCGTTATGTAGATGAATCTAATTTGAAGTTTATTACAGAAAAGAGATACAATTTATTAAGAGGAATAAAGATTAAAAAAAATGATATTATCTACTGTTTAAGAGGTAGTGTAGGTAAGAATTCTTTGGTAACAAGAGATGGAGGTACAGTAGCATCTTCTCTAATGGGAATAAGAGCTAACGCTAAAATTAATGCAGAGTTCTTATCTTATACATTAAATTCAAAAATGGAAGTATGGAATAGAAGTATGTTAACGACAGGTTCTGTTTCTGATAATTTATCAGCTGAAAATGTAGGAACATACTTATTTACTCTCCCTGATTTGAATGAGCAAATGGAAATAGTAAATTATTTGAATTCTGAAATGTTGAAGATGGAAAAGTTAGTAATGATTATTGGACAGCAAGTCGAAAAACTAAAAGAATACCGTCAATCCCTCATTTACGAAGCGGTAACCGGTAAAATCGATGTACGTGATATGGAACTTGATTAAGTGAGGTGAGTTGTCATGGCAATGGATACTTCGGAAAAAGGGTTTGAAACGAATATTGAAGCTGAGTTACTTGCGAATGGCTATAAGAAGCGTGTCCTAGAAGGTGCGGCAAGTACCGCTTTTAAGCAGCATGCTATCGACGTAGAGGAGCTATTTGCATTCTTAGAGGATACACAAGAAAAACGTATGCGTACGCTTGAGAAGTCGTATGGTCCTTCGTACAAACAAGAAGTGCTAAAACGGATTAAAGACCAATTGCATAAGCAAGGGTTAGTTGAATGTTTACGGAAGGGCATCAAAGACCGCGGGGTGACGTTGCAATTAGCCTATAACAAGCCACCAACGGATATGAATAAAACATTGAACGAACAATATCAACTAAACCGTTTCAATGTGTCTCGCCAAGTCTATTACAGTGACAAGCATACCAATAGTTTGGATATGGTGTTGTTCCTGAACGGTCTACCACTTGTCGTGATGGAACTAAAAAATCCATTAACGAATCAAACGGTGGAACATGCGATGAAACAGTTAAAGAATGATCGAGACCCTAGGGAACAATTCTTCCGTTTTAATGAGCGAGTTGCTGTTTATTTTGCTGTTGATCCAGACGAAGTGTTCATGACCACAAAGCTCGATAAAGGGAAAACCTATTTCTTACCTTTTAATAAAGGCAATCAGGGAGGCAAAGGAAACCCTTTACCTCAAGACAGCAATTATCGGACACATTACTTGTGGGATGAGATTTTAGTACCTGATAGCCTCCTTGATATCCTTTATCGTTTCATTTTCGTGAAGAAAGATGAAATCAAAGATTCAAACGGTGAGACCATTGGAGAACGACAAATGCTCATCTTCCCTCGTTTTCATCAATTGGATGCAGTCCGTAAAATCGAAACAGATGTATCTCGTCATCTCGTTGGTCGTAACTATTTAATCCAACACTCTGCTGGCTCAGGGAAAACGAACTCGATTTCATGGCTCGCCCATCGATTGGCGAAATTACATAACGAGAATAACGAATCGATTTTCAGTAGCGTCATCGTCATTACCGATCGTCGCGTCTTAGATAAACAGTTGCAAGATGCGGTTTATCAGTTGGAGCATAAAGCTGGAATGGTTGAGCCGATTGATAAAAACTCTGACCAACTCGCACGTGCGATTAACAATGAGACACGCATTATCATTACAACGCTTCAAAAGTTCCCCTTCGTTTTAGAGAAAGTGGCAGGTTTAGAACGTAAAAAGTATGCAGTAATCATTGATGAAGCGCACTCCTCACAAGGGGGCAAAGCATCGACCGCTCTGACGAACGTCTTATCCGATAAGACATTAGAAGCAGCATACGAAGAAGATCGGATTGCCGAAGATAACTTGGATGATGTCGATGAGAAAATCGTAGAAGCCATCATGAAGAGTGGGAAACAAGATAACGTGTCATTCTTCGCGTTTACGGCTACCCCAAAACCAAAGACTCTAGAAAAGTTTGGGACAGTTGGTCCAGACGGTAAACCCGCAGCTTTCCATCAGTACACGATGCGCCAGGCAATCGAAGAAGGATTTATTCTAGATGTCCTCGAGAATTACACGACGTACAAGACGTTTTGGAAGATTGCGAAGACCGTAGACGATGATCCAGAAGTTTCACAAAAGCAAGCGACGAAGAAATTGGCTCAATACGTCTCCCTGCACCCGCACAGTATTGCGCAGAAGACAGAAATCATTGTCGAGCACTATCGAAATTTTGTACAACGTAAAATTGGAGGCAGAGCCAAAGCGATGGTAGTAACGGCGAGCCGCTTGCACGCCGTACGCTACAAAGTCGCCTTTGATCGTTATATTAACGAGATGGGTTACAATGATTTGAAAACGGTAGTAGCGTTTTCTGGGACCGTTCAAGACGGCGGCATCAATTACACGGAGCCGGACATAAATCAGTTTTCGGAAAGAGAGCTACCTGAAAAGTTCAACTCCGATGAATATAAGGTTTTGCTAGTGGCGGAAAAATACCAAACTGGATTTGATGAACCACTCCTCCACACGATGTATGTAGATAAACCGTTAAGTGGTATTAAAGCGGTTCAGACTCTGTCTCGTTTGAATCGGACTTGCCCCGGTAAAGACGATACATTCGTATTAGATTTTGTGAATGACCCAGAAGATATTCAAGCATCGTTCCAACCTTATTATGAATCGACTAGCTTATCTGAAGTGACTGATCCAAACATCTTGTATGACATGCAGGCTGAAATAGAACCATATCAATTATTCACGGCCGAAGAAGTGCAAAGGGTCAACGAACTTGAAGTGATAGGTGGAGCGAACAAGTCCTCAAAAGCTCAGATTGAGTTGAATGCGATTCTTGATAAAGGTGTAGACCGATTTAAAAACCTTTCAGACGAAGAACAGTATGCGTTTAAACAAGTAGCCACGAAGTTTGCACGGACATACGGATTCATTTTACAAGTCATCACCTTCATCGATTTAGACTTACACAAGTTGTATATTTATCTGACGTATTTACTGCGTAAGTTACCTCGAGGTCGAGATGACAAAGATGTTTACTTAGCCGATGATGTGACACTTGAATACTATCGCAACCAAAAAGTGTTTGAAGGTGGCATCGAGCTCGAGAAAACAGGCGGATACGACTTAAATCCTCAAAAGCATGGAATCGGTGGCTCAGGAGATGATGAGAAAGTCCGCTTATCAAGTGTATTAGACAAGTTAAACGAGCGCTTCGGTACACAATTCACGGAAACTGACTTTCTTTCACGTGAGCAAGTAAAAGAAGACATGTTAAACAGTGAAGATATTCGCGAAAAGGCAAAGAACAATACAAAAGAGAACTTTAAATTCGCATTCGAGAAGACGTTCATTAACTTCGTCATTGATCGAATGAGTAGCAATGAAGAGTTTTTCCTGAAAATCCTAGAGAACGATGAGTTTAAAACTGTGATTATGGAAGACATGATGAATGAAGTGTATGGGGAAGTGAATAACTAAAAAATGGTGCGAAGACTTCTGTAAAGTCTTCGCACCATTTTGTGTCTTTCTTTTTACTAACAGCGGGTTATATGTCAAAGAATGCGAGATGATCATCCGATAACTTTGGATGAAGTGTCCGCCGATCTAACAGTTCATTGTTCCATTCACAAGACGTCTCACTTAAGAACAGACAGCAATGGCATGCTGCAGCTTTTCGGTCTTGTCCACCTTCAAGGCAAGTCGGATCTGATGAGCAGTACTCTGTTAATTCAATGGCACGCTTTAGCATCAATGACATCTTCTCTGGTTTGGCGAGTTCAATCAATCCTCCCAAACTGCTTTCAGAGTCACCTTCGGCAGTATGGATTAACACGGAGGCAGCGCCATTCTCAAAATATAACCGTTCTCGTAAAGCGGTAGAAGAATACCCACTCGTTTCAGCGAATGCTCGAATCAAGGCGTGAGCAAATGTGTGAAGCAAAATATGGCGTGGATATAATTCGATTTCGACTTGGCCACGCTTTATGCGTTTTTGTTGGAATCTCGCTAACTGGCCTTCAAAGATTCGTTTTACAGAGTCACGACTTTCCCATTCTTCAATCATCTCTGGATTCAACTCAATAAATATCCCTTCACCAAAAATCTCGATTCCTGGATACCAGTGTGTGTGATTTTTAAAGATGGAGATACCATCTCCTGCTTTGCGTTCGACGAATGAATCTGCGTAATTCAAACGATTGAAACTAGTTAAAGCACGGACTTCACGCATCAAATCTACACGTGTGATGTGACTGATATAGTCTGTCCATTCTTCAGGAACAGGCACTCGCTCGGCTTGGCAATCTTGTTCTTGAAGCGGTGCAGTTTTTGTATGTTTCCACGCACTGAGCTCACGTTGTTTGATAGAACCAAAAGTAAGGTCCTCCAATTGCCGATTAGAATCTAAATAACGAATGCCCTTTTGAATGTCGTTTTCTGTCCAATCTCCGTCACTCAATAACCCTTTCAGCATGAATGTTTTTTGGTCTGGGGGGAAGTTTGGCCATGTATTTTTAAATAATTCATACTTTTTATCAATTTCTTGATAAATCGCTTCAGGACTTGCTGTTTTGAGTGGGAGAGTAATCACACTTTGAACGTTTGGAATATGTAATTTTGTCTCTCCACGCAAAGCTACTGTCATTTCAGCGTCGCACGTCTCGACTTGATGATGTAAAATCCATGGTTTGGTTCCAGCGCATTTTTTACCAGTGACACGTTCGAGCTCTCCTTTTTCTTTGATCCGTGCTAAAGAAACGGGGGGGGCTTCGCAATTCGTGCATATAATTCGCATTGTTTTGTAAGAACTCGATAGCGTCCCTTTATCTGTCATCAGTCGTAAACGAGGCTTATCACAAACGTCATGTCCTTGATGCGCCCATTTCACCCAAGGGAAATCACTGATGTGTCCCTTTCGACAAACTGTTACAAAACGCATTGGCGCATATTTTACTCCAAGGGGTTCACACTTTGGATTCGTACAAAATGTGCGTTTCGGTTGATCTGTCATAGATCCACAATTCGGACAAAAACGCCAGATTGGAAATCGTGATACTTTTGTTCGGATTGCTTCAGGATTGCTATTTAGTAGGCGAATTGGCTTCTGATTGAATGCGCTCATGACAGCATCGTGATCTTCTTCTCGAATTTGACCGTATTTAAATTTCCATTGATCCACTGCGTTCGTAATGAAACTACCATCTGGTAAATCTACGATAGCTCCCGGACCAAAGTGATGAAGTAATTGAGCCGCTCGAATTGAGCCTCGTTGATAAGAATGCTTTGAATCACCAGCTGTCATAGCGATTGACCTCCTCTTCCACTTTAATTTCAGGTTCTACACTACGCAAAGAAGTTAGTGCAAACATCGCCTCATGAGTATAAGGTGTTTCTTCAAAGTACTTCAACAAATGGTGTGACGTATTCATCGGTCTACCGTTCACAATTTTTTGACGATAGGCTAGTTCGTGATTTGTACGAGTAGCGAGTGATTCCCATGTATCTAACACTTCACTAACGAGCTGACGAGTTTCTGTTTCGGAACAATCATACACAGACTTAGCTCGAGCGACAAAGCGATCAATCATCGTCACGTCTATAGCATCTACGTCAAATTGACCTGCGTTATTGGATTTCGAAATAGAAGGTGATGTCATCGTTTGACGAATCAATCCCACGAGAACACCAGTAATACCGCGTTTTAATGCACCTTTAGAGAATGGTGTCACGCTCGTTGGTTCGACGTATTGATAGAACGACTGATGGAAAGATTTGAACTGCTCATAGTGGAACAAATCACGGGTGCGTTGTGGGTTCAGAATTGTTACGACTAGGCCAGGGTGTTGACGACCAACCCGGCTCGTGGCTTGGATATACTCAGCAGTCGTCTTAGGTTGACCGTGGACAACCATCAAACCGAGACGGTTGACGTCAACTCCTACGGAAATCATGTTCGTACAAAGGACGGCATCTAATACTTCGTCATTTTCAAATGTTCGTTCCATACGGGCTAACAGTTCCGGAATTTCCTGTGCTTTTTTACGACTCGTCAACTCTTCGAAGTCGAGTAATGGTTCTTCAATTTCATTCGCTTGAAGATACGTCCGAATCTCATCATAAAACATCGTATTCGTACCGGCCAATTCACGTATTGTATTGAAGTACCCAACGACGGTCCAATAGGGATCGAGTTCTGCTTGTTTCTCTTGTTTACGTGTCGCAGCAATTAGAGCCCCATATACGTTCACAGTATGGATTTTCATGCTGACGCCTGGCGAAGAGATACCGATGTATAGACGACCTGGCTTCTGATCAATCGGTACTGTTTTTGAAAAAAATGAGTCATCAGGTGATTGAATATAGACTGGGAATTGGTTTGCCGGACGATCATAAAGACCTCGAATTTGAGATTCAGCCCCACTGATGGTAGCAGTAGAAGCAACTATTTTCGGTTTTGATTCGCCAAATCCCATGAGCTCATCAATCACAAACTCATACAACCCTGTTAGAGAACCAAGCGGTCCATTTAAAAGATGCAGCTCATCTTGGATCACTAGATCCGCAGGAGGGAGCCAAGCATGTTGCCGTGACAAATCTTGTGTAGGAGAGCCGTCTATGAATTTGTTGTCGGAAGCACGATATGATGATTTACGACCGAACAATTCCCCAATCCGCGGTTGCCAAGCAATTTGTGCTAGTTTATCGACGGTCCCGATGACGAGCGACGGCAAATGATCGTAAATGGCCTCGTCAATCGTATATGCTGGGATGCCGCTGTGGAATGTACATCTCGCCTTTGGACATTTGATTGTCGCTTTAGCTCGATTAACCGAATAGTCCCGTACAGTCAATTTCTTCCCACACCAAGGGCAATGGCTAAGTTGCATCGGGTTGCCGACTTCACCGTTTTCAAGTGGTTCGTTGCTTGCTAGTTTTTGCAGCGCAATCTTTGCATCATCATAATTGTTTGGCGTAGATGCACTTCCAATCCAAAGTCCAATCGAGAACGGCACGGTACCTAAGTCTGCTAATTGAATATCAGGTATCTGCTTCGAATAAGTATCTTCGCGTCGACGAATCGCTTCCATGGCACAAATAAGAAGCGTCGCTCGCTGGAACTGTTGAATGGTTAGTAGGCGAAGTGTATAGCGCATCATGACACTCATGCCACCGTAACTCATTGGGTCGCTGACATCATTTTTTAAGCGCCGAACAAACATCACGAATGCTGCTAAACCAAGATAGGCTTCCGTTTTACCTCCACCGGTCGGGAACCATAGCAAATCGACAAGCTGACGGTCTTCATGTTGCTCGTCAAAACTGCTAGGTAAATTCATGAGGATAAAGGCTAACTGGAATAGACGCCATTCGCTTTTGACGGGTTCAAAATCGTATTGTCCTGTTTCTTTATATACCGAGGCATGAATCCCTTGCTCACGTTGAACGTGCATCGCTAAGTTCGACAGTCTGAAACCTGTCCATGCCTTGTCATTCGTCTCCAAAAGTTGAATTCCATCGTACATACGCGAACAAGTTTTTCTCGCTTGTTCAACTTGTTGTGAAAGTAAGGATTGATCACTTTCGCTAAGTCCGTCCAGCTTCGCTGACTCATCCGCGATCCATTCCATATACGCATCTGGTAATTTTTTTAATCGAAAAATGACTTCAGCTTTAGGCTGTTTAGCCAGATCCAGCATATTGAACGACGTATCCGTCAAACGTTGATGCTCAACTAGAGGCACTTCTTCTTTTGGCAACCATGTCGTTGTGAAGTAGTAGGTTGTATCATCTACAGACCAATCTGTCCCGATTTGATGACCGATAATAGGAACAGTCCGTGCGCGGTACAGGAAGTTGATTAAGTTGTTCATGCCGTAAGCAGGCCGTGGAACAATCGACTGCTTCTTGACGCTAAATGATAATTGCGGTTGGAAGATAATCTCCTCTTGTTTCGGAAAACGATTAGTTGAGCTTAAATCTAAGCTATGGACGAGATAAAGACTAATGTCTAATCCAGATTTTCCCGGACGAACATACCATTTTAAAAGTAGATTTGAATCTGAATCGATTGACAGTTCACCACTCTGGTTTAAATCTAGTGAGACGATTTTTGAGAACGGCTGCCGTTTGTAATAAAAAGAGTTATCTTCTTCTACAGACTCATAACGTGCCCAATTGATGTGACAAGTTAGTGGGGTAATATCATTTAAAATAAAGCTGACACCCAAGCTTGAATTACGAAATTGATCTTGAGAAATAATGATTTCTTCGATGGATTCACCTTCAACGGTAACGCCTTCAACTTCGTTTAAGGGTTGATCTGTCTCTTCTTCGTGAATGACGTTTGATGAGGCCCCGTATGGAAAGAGTCGACCGGTCAAATAGTACGAACTCGGTGCCGCTAATAGTGTTTCATGTTCACCATTTTGCGGTCCTATCAGTCTTTTTTCTAGATGATCAACGAGTGTAGTTCGCTGTTTAGGTGTAAAGGCTTTAGGTTGTGTGGTTTGCTTCTCCTGACCTGTTAATTGGAGAACGTCCTCATTCATTTGGATTTTTGTTTGGTGTGCTAAAATCTGTCGAAGTTGTCGCAAATCGATGAACTCATCTTGAAGCAAATCTAAAGCCTCATCAATCGAGGCTTGTTGATTATCTTTACCTGATAAAAAATTAACTAGGCGTTGGATAATATCATTCATTGTTTTGCCCCTTTCTTATATAATTTAATTGTAAAACATTTGAATATAAGGGGCGAGGGGAAATGATGGAATCTTCAGGGGTAGTCTCTTCAAATATTAGTTATATTCAGTTGGCATTTAACTCACTTCACACCGATGTATTGACGCGAGAGAAATTAATTGAGTATTTGATGATGATTTGGGATTCAGGACGTGGTTGTAAGAGAGAAGATGCTGTTCGGAATTTAACTACAGCGTTAGAAGCAAATATACCGTCGGTCATTAGCGAAGGCGATTACGTAAGACGGAAAAATGATCCTTCGTCACAATTTGACTCGCTTGAACGTGAACTACGTCAAAACCGAGAGCCTATTTTAATGAGTAAAGATTTGAAAAACAAAATAGCAAGTTTATATAAAGATCCTCGATTTATTGTTTTAAACGGGAAGCACGGGTATAAAGATGCACAGTATATCATTCTTAGCGAATGGCAATTGCTAAATGATTTGGTTCATCGCTATATGTACAAGAATAAACTTGAAAACATCGTTAGGCATGATGTGATTGCACAAGTAAAATCATACTACGATATCCAAGATTCTAACGTCTTGTTCTTTCCTAAAGTAGATTCTCGTTTCAAGACGTCCTATCAACGGATTAGTTTAAATGATTATGATAATCCACCAATGGATTACAACATCACTGTGTCACCAGATATTCTAGAAGAAATTGAAGAACAGAAAGGTGCCATTATTGAGCACTTGAAACGGAATCGCGAAACACCGATTAAAATTCGAGAAATTATTCAAAAGTATTTTCGGAAACAGCCATATGAAAATATATTCTCTGCTTATTACGAAGGATTGAGACAAGTTTTAAAGTTGGAACGAAATATTGTTATTTCTCAGAATACGATTATTTATGATGATTCCAAACCTGAAGAATTAGATCTTGCTTCAAACAAAACGCGAGGGAAAACAATTATTTCTCCAATCCCATCGCCACGACTGAAGCAGAACATAGAAGTTACTGAACCTACTAAACGTGAACGTACAGCCAATAACCGTTTGACGGTTCGTTTATCTACACTCGAACGAAGAAATTCTACGTTTCAGGTGTCTGGTGAGTTGATAAAGTATTTTGCCGCTGGACAGCTAGAGGTATTACATCAGTCGAGTCCTTTTATCCTTACCATGAACGCAAAAGGTCAAGCAGGAAGTCACAGCTTTAGCGATTTCCTCTTCGAACATCGAATTAAACCGGGTCAAAAGATGATATTCGAGAATCTTCAGGAGGGCAAAGCGACTGTCAGAGTGGCTCCGTATCTACCAGAGGATATGCGAGAAGCTGAGCGGCTTAACCGAATACATGAACTCGATCCATCCATTGAACATCCGAGCGCACGTTCACTCTTAGTAAACTATTTATTGAAACAGAAATCTCCCGTTCCTGTGGATAAGTTAATTGAAGAGGTTCAACAGCATTATCCATATTCACCGAAGACGGTCGAGGCGATTCTGTACAAACATCCCTACTTTATTCAAGATACGCTTCACACATGGCGCTTTGAGCCGGGTCTTTGGAATACACGTCAAGAATCCAATAGTTTGCTGAATATGAACGAAGAATTGATTCAGATTTGGGGAGACTTAATACCATTCATATATGAAGGCAGTAACGTACCAGCTCCACATTTCATCCCACAAGAAGTCGAAGACGTTCGTGTCATTGTATGGGGTGGCCAATCCCCACTTAACCGAACTCAGGAACTCGAGTACCGAGAAGGTGGAATGCTCCTTAATCCTAAATCAATTAATCAGAATTTAGACGAAGAACAGTTTTTGACATGGACGTCTCTCATATATGAACGAGGAAAAAGTAGTTCGACTACAAGACATGCTTTTGATCAAAAAATCGAACGTTTCTTTCGACTAGCTGGTGTTAAAACGAATGTACTAGCAATTCCTACTTTCCCAGCTTTACGGTTACCTCATCGATTGAAGTGTTCCCGATTAACGAAATCAATCTTAAGTGGTAGCCATCCAGAAAGTAAGCATTTAGCACCGTTGTTATTTGAACAGTATCGGATAATGATGCGGTTTATTAATGAACATAAGGCCCATGTCGTTGTTTTGAATTTTGATGAGACGGAGTATGCATATTTCCTCTATGCGATGCTTGGATACTCTGAACCGATAGAACGTAAAGCGCTCACTGCATTATTAGAAGATCGACAAATGCCAATTCGAGAAGATAAGCGTGTCTTGTGGAATTGGAGCGAGTCTAAAAAACCATTCTTTAATCTAGGTAACGTAGCATTTGAGCGGAATTATCAATTGGCTAGCGAGTTGTTCAAATTGTATGACGGAGAGGCATGGAAAACTGTTAAGCAAGAAGAGTTTGTGGTGCGTTGAGATAAGGTTTTCAAACATGGAGGTATCTCATGAAAAACTCTATTACTTTTTTAGATCGGTTTCATCGCATTGAGACAATGTTACGTCAGCAGCTAAAACAGGAAGAGCACATCTCCTTCTCCTATCTCGTGGATCAGGCGGCTAAACAAAATCCCTTAATTCGACAAAAAACGGAGCGGCTCAAAAGTTTTGGGCGCTTGCGCAACGCCATTCAACATGGGAGCGGATTGAACGGTGAGCCGATTGCGGAACCACACGAGAAAATTGTGAGTGAGATTATTGAAATTGAAGAGAAGTTACGTTCTCCAAAGCGAATGAATAACTTCTTCTGTGACGTCTATTCATTGAATGAAACGGATTCGATGAGTAAAATGCTCCAGTTTGTTCATCAATTCCAATACTCCCAATTTCCTGTTTTTAATTCAGACGGAGAATTTATTTCGCTTGTGACTGAAAGCGGTATCACGAATTGGTTGGCGTCAAAAGTGAAGGATGATCTCATTTCATTCGAAGAGACTAGGGTGAGCGATCTTATTTCCGTCGATGAACTTGCTGAGAAGTATCGCTTCGTTTCGAGAAGAAATACTATCTATGAAGCAAAAGATTACTTTTTGCAGGCCGCAAATCAAGGCAAAAAGTTAGAAGCATTATTGATTACGGAATCAGGGAAGTCGAATCAAGCGTTATTGGGGATTGTGACACAGTGGGATTTAGCTAAATTTGATTAAATGAAAGGGGGCGAACTTTTGGCTAAATACAAAAAGTCTATTATTCGAAAAATTCCTATTCATTATGTAGAAGATCAACTAGCAGTAAATATTGGAATTGGAACGGTTAGCATCTGTTTTACAAATATGACTGAAAGTAGAGTTATTAACAATCAGTTATTCCATATAGCGACTCTTGATAAAGTGACATTGCATCGTTCGAATATGTTTCAAATATTAATTTCCCATGAGGAACGATTCATTGAGATGGAAGTACGTTTCAATCCAGACGAACTGAAGAAAAAGATGAGGTTTGGCATTTCCGAATCGAAGCATGAAACGCCATATAAAATTCACTTTCGGAATAAAGAACACAAAGAGGAATTAGTCCCTCAGGTGCTAAAACGTGATACGAATGTAACATCTATTGACGCCCAAATAGAAAATCTTATCCAAACCTTCGCAGATACCGGACGCTTTACTCTCATTGAGAGGGAGTTGGACGACTTATTAGGTAAACGGAAATCATTAAATAAACAGAAGGGAAGACTGAATCACTTTTTAAAACTATTACAAGTCATCCATTACTCGGGTGATACATCCTTTAACACATGGGTGATCAAAAACTTTAATGTGATACGGAATTTACCAGATTCGCATAAAGAGATTCATCCAATTGTCTATTTTAGAATCATCCGTTTTTACTTTTCATGTTTTTCAAAACAACAGTATAAAAGAAAATTCAATCAAAGTAGTCGAATTGCTGCCGAACAAGATGCCATTAGTTTTTACGGACGAATGCTCGGATTAAAATTGCCGTATCGGGCTGTTACTCCATATGGGATGCTCTTAAAAGACTGGGACCGAGAAGAGTTTAACGGTCGTATGCTAGACAAAATGTTGAGTTATTTGCAATTAACGAATCGAGAAACAGTGGTCATTGAAAATATGATTCAAAATACCTTCTATAAAAAAGTCCCACTTCAACTAAATGAAAAAAGTGAATTAGCTGCTTATGGATATATTAAGGTCACATCCATTTCCATGAAAAAGCGTAGAGAAATTTTAGTCAGAAAATGTATTCCTGAATTAGGTCTTCAAAGAACTGTCGATTTATTATTTGGCATTTCAAATTTACATAAACATCAAAAAAATGCTCATCTTGTTTACACGAGTGACTTGCAATATTTACAGCGAAATTTTAAAGACCAGAATATTAAATGGCCTCATATAGTAATCACATAACGAAGAAGAAAGATAGAGTAGTAAACGAGGGGGTTAATGCGAGTGACAGTTGTTATAGAGCAAGAACAAAAACGGTTGAATGATTTTTGCTCAGTCATTGAATCTCACTTAACGGGAAAAACTACAAGAGAAAAACCAGGTCTTGAGTCAAGCGACTATGAAATGATAGACATGCGGGGGCATTCACGTCAATCAGAAAGTGCACAGGAACGACAACGGTACAAAGACGCGCTGAAAGAGTTGTATTCATTCACATTCGTCATTGAGGACGAAGGCGAAGAAGAGATTTATCCGGTCGGGAAGTTCGGAGTGGCGCACCCTCGTTCACCTGAGATTCCGCTCGTTCTAGACTGGCGGAGTGAGGTGGCGATGCGTGCGTCCATGTTTAATGGAGAGACGATTGAGACGCCTGGTGGTGATATCGTTGGAATGACACAGCTCGAGCTTGATCGAAGACAACGACGTGTCATTCAGGCAAATCATCGTCGTGCTCCAAAACGGCAATCGAGCTCATTGACGAAACGGTTTACCGAACAAATTAAGTCGACATTCAAAAAGCCGTCGACGTTTCCTGACGTCCCACAAGATAGTTTTATGGAGCAAGAACTGACGAAGAAACAAAAAGATCGCTCCATCGACGGATTCATCGCAACGCGGCAAGCTGAACAGAACCACATCATCCAGGCACCCGTGAATACATATATGATCGTCCAAGGGGCGGCCGGGACCGGAAAATCGTTGACGGCGCTGCACCGTATGTCTTATTTACAGTATCAAGACGAACGTCGGAAAATGCTTTATTTGGCTCCGAATGAGGCGACGATTCATCAACTGTTGAAGGACGCGGAGCATTTACAAATTCAATCGGTGTCGACAATGGCGTTTGATGAGTGGTTAAAGACAGGGTCGTCTAAAGACTTCTCCGCGAGTGTCGTTCAAGAACTCCTTCCGTTATATCAAGGGCACGATCTATTCGAATGGGCGGATGCGGCAATTGAGGAGTGGTATGACGACGTTGCTGTGTTGCTTCGACGATATGAGCCGATTAAAGCGCTAGAGGATTTACATGAGCGGGCGTTAGCCATTTGGTTTGGACAAGAACGTCCAGGTCCCGCACAAACAGAACGCATTTTACAGATGATGCGCAGTGAGTCGGAACGTTTATCCATCTTGAATAAAGAGCAATATCAAAAAGACTTAATTGAGGGCTTAAAACGTTGGGCATCAGAATTGAATGCCGTGAAGGCACGAGACTTAGAGAAGTTGATGCATGAAAGTATGGAGAAGCGTCTTACACGTGAAAAACGAGAGCACCTTCAGTTAATCGATTTTTGGAAGAAAACGACCAAACTTGAGGCCGCGACGATTTGGTCAATCATGAAGCAACCAGGCCGTCTGGTTTACCTTAAGAAGTCACAACCAGAAGAACTGTTAGAGATGTGGCACAAGTTGAAACGTCCGACTGAGCTCGACCGCTTCTTCTGGATGTATCTTCATTACGAGACAACTGGATATCCCGACAAATGGAGTCATCTTTTTGTCGATGAAGGACAGACGCTTCGACCACTAGACATTTTTGTGCTCGAGAAATTGTGTCACGGGATGACGGTATTTGGTGACACGCTCCAAAGCTATCGTTTGCTCGAAATGACGTCCTGGGAACCGGTTAAAACGCATGGACAATCGAATTGGACGATTGAGTATTTAACGAAAACGTTCCGTACGGCGAAGCCGATTGTTGATTTAGCTAAAGCTTTATTAGCTGATGCGGGTCATGAGACGAGTTGGATTGATCCATTTGAAAGGAACGGGAAGCCGGTTGAACTGCTAAAATCGAAAAAGAGTCGTGAATTAAAAGAGTTACTATCACGATGGAGAAAAGAAGAATATTCGATTTGTATCATCACACCAACGATGGAGCGCGCGTCTTTCTTACATTCAAAATTACAGTTGCCGACGCAACTCATTCAATCGGAAACTACAAAAGTGAGTGACGACATTATCATCTCGACAATCGATTACTTGCGTGGAATGGAATTTGATGCAGTATTGATGATGGACGTGGATGACATGAACTATTTTGATACGCCTCAGGAAGTCCGACGGTTATATGTCTCTTTAACGAGGGCGTTGCATGAAGTTGTTCTTCATACTACAAATGAATACTCACTTTTATTAGCTGACCAGCTGTTGGAAGTGTAAAGGGAGAGTACAATGGGAGATCTTAAACTATTTCAAATAAGCGAACAGGGTACGGAAGAATTATACGGTCAATCAATGTCGATTGAAAAATCGCTACAACAATTGTTCGAGAAAAATTTAGAGCAGCTGCTCGGTATTCGTTTTGTTGCTTCGGAGTACAGCACGGGTCGTACACACGGTGGTCGGATTGACACGCTTGGGTTAGATGAAAATAACTCGCCTGTCATTATTGAATATAAGCGGTCGACAAACGAAAATGTGATTAACCAAGGATTGTTCTATTTGGACTGGCTACTCGACCACCAAGCAGAGTTCGAACTATCAATTTTGAAGCAGTATGGAAAAGAAGTGTCCGATACGATTGATTGGAGTAATCCGCGTCTCGTCTGTATCGCTGGTGGCTTCACGAAATATGATGAGCACGCTGTTAAACAAATCAATCGCAATATTGAATTGTACCAATACAAATATTACGAGAATGATCTGTTGCTACTGGACCTCGTCAATGCAACGACTGCGAAACCTATCACGATTTCATCGGATTTATCCGTGACAAGTAAGACAGTCAGTGACTACTTGAAACAAGCGACGGTAGAATCAAAGGACTTATTTGATGGTCTCGTGTCGTATCTTATGGCACTTGGTGATGATGTACAGGAAAATGTGACGAAGCACTATATTGCATATAAGCGTATTAAAAACTTCGCTTGTGTAGAATTTCATCCGAGCACGCAAAAGATTTTGATGTATGTGAAAGTAAACCCGGATACCGTAACGCTCGAACCTGGATTTACGCGAGATATGCGAGGAATCGGACACTACGGAACCGGAGATTTAGAAATTGTCTTATATTCTAAGGCGGACTTTGAAAAAGCGAAGCCTTACATCGAGAAAAGCTATGAAGCGAATTGATTATGTGGACTCCATCATTGTGATGGAGTTTTTTGTCTCAGAAGTAAACTTCTCATTTGAACCCTATCCGTTATTTTATCTACCTAATATTAGGAAATCCGTTATAGTGAATGCAATGATTTAATAATGGGGAAGGATGAGGAAAAGATGAACCAGTATTACTTAACAGAATGGCGAGCGTTAACAAAAGCAACGGACGTGACACTCCATCTCTATACCGTACCACTCCAAGATCCATCGTCACGACATACGCAAGGGGGGAAGCTGATTTTTCAATTAAATAAATTGAACAGCTTTCAACCGATTGTGTTCTTTGATCAGTACATTGCTTCGTTTGAGGAAATCAAACAGTGGGGAAACGAGGCGTTTCTACAATACGAAGCACGTCAGATTAATCTTTCACGTAACGTCGAGCGAACGCTACTTGAACGACTGTTGAAAAAGCAGTTGGAGCGATTGGGACATCCACAGTACATGATGAACCGGGGGAAGTTCCGCTCGAAACAGGCGCATCCGCAGTCGACGAGCGGGCTACTCGTTTATCCGGCACTGGACCTCAATGTGAACGTGTCTGAGACGGATGAAATTGTCTTCGGATTCGATTTGACCCATCAATTTGAATACCGCGAAAACCTACTGCAGCAGTTCAAGCGTGAGCCGAAATCCGTGGCTACGGGAATGCGTGTCATCGATTCGACTCATCCGAAGTCGTATGAGTACGAATTTGTAGAAGTTGCGCCATATCGAGCGAGTGAAGTGAGTCCGATTCTAAAGTGTTCGATCATTGATTATTTCGCAAAGAAAGATCCAAAACGAGTCATCGCACCAGACGCACTCGTCGTACACGTCAAAGATCGAAACAATCAAATTCTTCCATACTTACCCGAGCAACTGAAACAGAGTTGTTCATTTGAGACGATTCCAGCTAAACAGCTCGGCGCAGTCAATCGAATCATCAAATTGTCGCCTGACGCGCGAATGTCGAAACTGATGCCGGAAGCACTCGATTTGATCGGTCGACTGCCGATGCTTCAGTTTGAGCGGAAAGATGTGCGGGCCGCTCGTCTCGGCTATACCATCAAAACGTTACAATCTCCGCGCCTTCGCTTCGGTAAAGGGAGGACGGCAAGCTACGCCAAAGGTGGTTTGAATCAAGGCGGCGTGTTTGAAACAGGGGAGGCGACCGTCAGTTTCTTTGTCGACCCGAAATTACGTGATCGCCAAAAATTGCAACAAGTCCTCGATTTTATCAAGAAACTGCAGAATACGTCTGAACGCTTTGGCGTGACACTCAACGTCTCGACTAAACCAAAAGGACTGAGCCAAACGCTCTCTACCGATTTGTTGCAGGCAGAAGACGTCATGTTCCAACTGAAGAATGTCCCGAAACACTTTGAAGGTGTCGTCGTCATCATCGCCGAGGAAGCATCGCTCAGTCATTCGTATCAAGCCATTAAGCGGGAATTTGGTGGGAAACATGATGTCGTGACTCAATGTGTGGAGCTGCATGATCGCGTGTTGAACTCTGAAGATACACTGTACAACATCCTACTCGGTGTGTACGTGAAGGCAGGCCTACAACCTTGGATTCTCGGTGAACCGCTCCACTCGGATTGTTTTGTCGGGTTAGACGTAAGCCATGAGAATGGAAAACATGCGTCGGGCGTCATTCAAATCATTGGGAAAGACGGGGCGATGATTAAGCAGAAAGCACTCTCGACAAGTGAAGCGGGGGAGAAAATCAGTTCTGAGACGATGCGGGAAATTGTCTATGATACACTTCATGCGTTCGAAGAACAGTACGGACATGTCCCGAAGCATCTCACGTTCCATCGAGATGGATTTGGGCGTGAAGATTTGACTCTTATTGATTCAATTCTATCTCCGCGTGAAATTCAATTCGACTACGTGGAAATTTTGAAAAACGTGAATCGACGGATGGCGATTCATGAAAAAGGGTGGAAAACTTCGCAGGGACTCAGTTATACAAAAGAGCGCATGGGTTATCTTCTCTCGACGAATCCTCATGCGCGTGTCGGGATGGCAAAACCGCTTAAAGTCGTACAACAAACAACGACCTTGCCGTTTGAAGCCATTTTGACGGATGTCTATCGCTTATCGTTCATGCACGTCCACTCGCTATTGAAAACAAGACTGCCGATCACAACGCATTATGCAGATTTAAGTTCGACGTTCCATAATCGTGGCTTACTCAATGCAAATACAGAACATGAAGAGGCATTGCCGTTTGTATAATTCATATCCTTTATTTTTGACGGTTTGTCAAATTAAGCGCAACACTTCCTCGGTGAAGGCCTCGTGTGCGGTTTTCCAGTTCAGGCATTTTCTCGGCCGCCCGTTGATCTTGGCCAGCGCGTCCGCGAGTTCGTCATGCGCCACCTGCGCGAAGTCCGTTCCTTTCGGGAAGAACTCGCGGAGGAGCCCGTTGGCGTTCTCGTTGCTCCCCCGTTGCCACGATGAGTACGGGTCGGCGAAATACATCGGCACGCCGAGCGACGCCTGGATGCGTTCGTGACCGCTGAACTCTTTGCCCCGGTCCGTCGTCGCCGTCCTGAACGTCCCCTCCGGGAAGGCGGCGTGGACCGTGTGGATCGCCCCCTCCATCGAGGCCGCGCTACGGTCCGCGATCGGCAGGGCGAGGTAGAACCGGCTCTTGCGCTCGACGAACGTCGCGACGCAGGCCTTCGACTTCCCTCGTCCGGAGACGACGGTGTCGAGCTCCCAGTGCCCGAACGTTTGGCGCCCCCTGACCTCCGAAGGCCGTTTCGAGATGGACAGCCCGACGTTGAACCTCCCGCGTGTCTCCACCGGTTTCCGGCGCTTGCCTTTCTGGCGGAGCGCGGTCGTCGGCACGTCGATCAGCCCCGAGTAGATCCAGCGATAGATGGTCGAGAAGGCGATCCTTCCGTCGAAGAGCCGCCCCACGATCTCTTCCGGGGACCAGGTCGCCCGCAGCTTCCTGATGATCGTCCGGCGCATCGTTTCGTCGAGCTTCGTCTTGGCGCCGCAGTTCGCTTTCGCCCTCACGTAGCGTTCCTGTGCACGTTCCGACTTGTACCCGGGGTTCCTCCTGATCTCCCGCGAGACGGTCGAGGGCTGTCGCCCGAGCCGTCTCGCGATGGACCGGATGGACATCCCGAGCTCCAGATAGGTCTCTATTTTCACGCGTTCGGCTGTGGTAAGATGGGTGTAGCTCATAGCGATTCCTCCGTCTGAATGTTTGTGTGGTAACTTCATTCTACACGAGGCCGTCGCTATGGGCTTTTTTGCGTTCACGTTCAGGTGTTGCACTTAATTTTATAATTCATCATATAAAGATTAGGATAGAGATTTGGAAAAGCTCAGATCCATAAACTCTATGCTTTTTCAAGCGAGATATTATGGGATATATTTGTGAATTCCAATATAATTTAGTCTGTTATGTTAGATTTTCTCCACAATATCGAGATACTTACGGATGTTTAATTTCATTCTGATAAAACAATGATATGGAATCTCTGCCAATTTGTTTTGAACGATAAAGAGCTTCGTCAGCCTTACTGATTAGTTGCTCTTTTTCTACTAGATTTGCAGAAGTAGAATGGGCAATTCCGATACTAATTGTTATTGTATCTGCAACCGTTGAAGTTTTATGTTGGATTTTTAATTTATGAATGACATCATTCATATCTTTAGCTATATCAACGGCTTCTTCAACGGATTTCCCATCTAATAAAGCAAAGAATTCTTCTCCGCCATACCTTGCAAAGAATCCTCCAACCATATCCAATCTATTTTTCAATGATTGAGCGACTAATTTTAGTACCTCATCACCTTTTTGATGACCATATGTATCATTAAAAAGCTTAAAACAATCTATATCGATCATAAATACCGTAATTGGTTTCAATAAATCCTTGTTCATCTCCCAAACCTCTTCATAATTTTGGTTGAGTGACCGTCTATTCGGAACATTTGTTAGAGTATCAATGTTTGAAAGAATTTCGAGCTTCTGATTCAGTTGTTTTAGTTCATTTTGTGATCGCTCCAGTTGAGAAGTTCTTATTTGCACTTTTTCCTCAAGGGTGTTATTTAGTTCTCCTAAACGAATAGACAAGGTTTCAACTTTTTGAAAGGTAGATGCATATTTAATAGCAAGAACGATAGACTGAGCAAAGACAAAGATATATAATCCAACACTTGTAAAATCACCTGTATGAATCCATTCATTGTAATAAAGGATATCATTTAAGGCTGTACCAGTAAAAATGACGGTTGAGATCAATAAAACCTTTACACCTGGAACATTTCGCTTCCACGCTTTGGTCAATTCAAAAAGTACATACAACATCATCGCTGTCATGATCAGTTGATAAAAGTTAATCGTATACGAAAAAACTTTAGCAGGTGTAAATAAGACAAATAAAGAATAAAGTAAACTTATAAAAAAGGACATTTGTAAAATGGATTTTTTTATATAGTTAAGAAACATTGCATTAAGAAACAATAAAAATACTGGAAACGCGATTGAAATCGTCCAATATTCGATTTTTCTGTGCCATTCCCAAGAGAAATTAGGGAGTAGATCGGTTAAAACTACCTCGCCGACTATCAGCGAGCGAAGAGCAATTAGTAAACAAAGAATCCCAAAATAGAGAGCAGCTCGATCTGTTCTACGTAGAATATAAATAACAAAATGGTAAAATCCGAAAATAGTTAAACCACCAATAATAAACATTTCTTTAAGCATTCGTTTCTCAGCCATACTTATTAATTCTTCTGCATTTCCGAATAAAAACTCTCCCCAAATTCCACCGTTTCGTGCAGAGTAATTGGAAACCTGTAAAACTAGATCAAATTCTGGCTTATCTAAATCAAGAGTGATGACTTGTGGATTATAGGTTGGACGTTCATCTTTTGAGCTCATACCAATTTCACCAATTTGACTCACTAATTTCCCATTGATCCATAGTTTCGATGCATTCGAAATAAGCGGTACATAAAGGCCCTTATGAGTTGATAAGCTCTCTTCATTTACTTTTATTTTAAGTGTATATGTGGCATGTCCCTCACCTGGTAATGTCTCATTGTTCATTTCAGAACCCATCCACATATGAGGAAATGAAACAAAAGTTGAGGGATTATCCGGTACTTTTTCTGGTTTGAGGAATTTGTTCCAATATAAACCCCACTCCCCACTCATCTCTATATAATTGTGCTCTTCAAAATTTATATCACGTAAATCAAGTACCCCATTTTTTGCTGTTATCTCATTACCATGAACTGCAAAATTAACAGTTGGAGCAACTGTCAAACAAGTAAACACCATCAGAAACAATAATAAAAGGAATTTTTTAATTCTTTCCATACTTATCTCTCCACTCGTCTTTTGGTGCGATCATTCTTTAGATGTCAAAAACAAAGTATAAATATACAGTAAGTACATATATTTTAAACAAAACAAACGAAATGGATTTCATATAACAAAGTAATAAAGAAAACATGGCAAAAACAGATAGTTTTCAATTGATGAATAAATTGAAGTGTTAAGAATTCTTTTTTGAACAACCTCTTTAATTATACTTATTCTACAACTATATTGAAACCTAAGTGTTTATTAATTCAAATCGGCTCATCACCATAAGGTGTGGTTGACGCATAAAATCCATCAGATTTTGAATTGAACATAGAAAAAAAGCGACGAGTAATATCGTCGCTTTTTAGTCTGTCTGTTTCCGGTTATACATCACAATACTTCCAACGAACACGACAAGTGCCCAAGCCGACAGAACCGCAAGCTCCACCCATGTAGAGCCAAGTCCTGCTCCCGCCTCGATTTGATGCGCGAGGTCGATCAAGACGATGTTCGGCAAGTACTCGAGGAGACCGATGATGGAGAAGCGGTCCTCGTATACCAACAGCATCGGTGAGAACGAGAAGAAGAAAAACGCCGGCATGACGATGAGTGAGGCTTCCATGACCGTCTTCGTCATCAATCCGAGAATCGTTCCAATCCCGATATAAAAGAACGTCGAGACGATGAGTGCGAGTGAGATGACGAGAAGGTTCGCCGGGCTGTATCCCATGATAAAGGCACACGCCGCGATGAGGATGAGCGTCGTCACGAACGTGAGCGCGCTCTTTCCGAGTAAGATGTCGAGCGTGCTTGCAGGCGATAACATCAGCCCACGGAGCGTGTTCTTCTCCTTCTCTTCAGCGATCAAGGCACACTGGACGAACGTTGCGACGAGGCTGAACGTGATATTGATGACGAAGTATGTCACGTCGATACCTTCTCCACCGAGCTGAGAATAGAAGACGGCGAAGAACAGCGGCATAATCAACGTCGACGAGACGAATAAGTTCCGTGACAAGTCTTTATAGTCTTTCTGGAAAATGGCGAGTGCCCGTTTCATTGAAAATGTCATGATAATTTCCTCCCCGTCACTTCGATAAAGATATCCCCGAGCGTCGGCTCGTTTGAATGAATGGCCGCGATATTTTGGTCGCGCATTTGTGCATGGAGCCAGTCGGCCCCGTCTTTTCCTTGTTTCAAGTCCACCGTTTCCCCGTCATGCAGTTCGACGCGCATCGAGCCGTTCGCATATTTCCGGCGCAATTGTTTCGGGGCGTCGAGCAATTGAATCTCCCCTTGATGTAAGAAGGCGACGCGGTCGCACAGTTCCTCGGCCTCGTTCATGTCGTGCGTCGTCAAGAAGATCGTCGTCCCTTTTGCCTTCAACCGTTCGATGCCTTTATAGATGTGGCGCGAGTTGACCGGGTCGAGCGCCGACGTCGGCTCATCTAAAAACAACAGTTCCGGTTCATGTAACAACGCCCGGGCCAGTGTCACCCGTTGCAGCATCCCGCGTGATAAGGCAGAGATGCGTTTTTTACGTTCCCCGGTCAAGTTCACCGTTTGGAGCACATCATCGATGCGTGTGCGTGGTTCGTCGTATAGGTCGCAATAGAGTTGCAAGTTCTCTTCGATGGAGAGGCGCGTGTATAGGCCGCTGTTGTCGGTCAACACGCCGATCCGCTTCCGGTACTGTTCTTGTTTCAACTCCGAGACCGGGACGCCGAACACGGTGGCGTCACCTGATGTCTGGGCGAGTTGCGACGTCAAAATTTTAATGGTCGTCGTCTTCCCGGATCCACTCGGTCCGAGGAACCCGAACACCTCTCCTTTTTTTACAGAAAAGGTCACGTCTCGTAACGCTTCTTCGTTCCCGAACAACTTTTTCAATTGATTCACGGTGATAATATCCTGCATCGCTCGTTCCTCCTTGTTGATGTCGTATTTCCTGATTACATCATATCGAGAGGAAGAGGCGGGCGCATTAGAATGGCCATAAATGGCGCTTCTTGAGGACTGAGTGGAGCGAATCGGACTGTGAATGGAGCCTATTTCAGCCCAATCATCGTCTTCAATTCGGCCATTTTCGTCTTCGAGAGGGGAATCGTTGTCTTCGCCGAATCATCGAGCACGAGGCTAAAACTGTTCTTCGTGTACGTGATCACTTCCCGCACCCGTTGAAGATTGACGATGTACGACCGGTGACAACGGAAGAAGCCGTACGGAGTCAAACGCGTCTCGAGCTCGTTCATCGTGAAGACGCTCGGGAATTGCTCCGATTGACTGTGTAATACGGATTGTCCATCCTGGCTCTCGATGTAGTCGATTTCTGGTGGATCGAGCAAGACGATTTTCTCGTTCACTTTTGTTGGAATCTTCTCGAAGCGGACGTGCATGGCGTCAGGGGTGACGTCTTCGTTCGCATCCGGTTCATCCGGTTCCACATCGAGCAGGCGCAAGTGGCGGTGGTCGATGCGATAGACTGTCGACGTGACAAAGAGAGCGCTCTCCATGTTGCTCGTCAGAAGCAGGATGGCTTTTTGTTGCTGCTTCAGTTGCATCAAGACGGTCGCGAACAAGTGCCGTGTCTCTTGGTCGACGTTTTGATCCGGTTCTTCGAGAACGTAAATGTCTCGATTATGTAGAAGCAGCGCCGCGTATTGGACGCGCCGGACGAGCGACAGACTGAGCCGATTTAATCGTTTGTTCCGATATGAGGTGAGTTGAACGGTTTGCAAGATGGCATCCAGCGATTCCGTCGATTCGTAGAGCGTGTGCGTGAAACGCAAATATTCCTCGACCGTCAACCGATCATATAAGCCATCACGGATGGAGAAGACCGAGAGCGTACGATTCGCTGTATCGATGGTCCCCGAGTAGTTCGCGTGCGAGTCCGTCAATAATGCGAACAATATTTCCCGGGAAGTGACGCCGCAGTGGATGGCTGCGATTTCACCCGGATTGATGGTGAACGAGATATTTTCAAGGATGAGCGTGTCCTGTTGGCGAACAGAGACGTTGTCGAACGTAAGCACCGAATCCCTCCCTTTTTAGTTGGAGTATACCATTGATTCAGGAAAGACTTGAGTAATGAATTGGAATAAGGCTATGCTAAACTGGAGATAATTTGAAATTGAGAAAAACGTATTCAAGGGAGCGAACGTGGAGATGAACGAAGTACAACGATTGATGGACAAAGTGATTGAATTCCGTGACGAGCGTGATTAGGCGTTCCACCATAACCCGAAAGACTTGGCATTATCGCTATCGCTCGAGGCGAGCGAACTGTTGGAGTTGTTCCAATGGGTGTCGAGCGAAGAAGCGATCGAGACGAAACGCGTCGAGATGAAAGAAGAACTCGCGGATGTCCTCATCTACGCGCTGACGTTCGCTCATGCGGCGGGGATCAATGTGTCGCAGGCGATTGAAGAGAAGCTCGAGAAAAATGCGGTGAAGTACCCAAGTCCGAACGCCTAAGTTGTAATCGACCGATTAACCCTGACCATTATTTTCACTACGTTTTGATGTGAAATCGGATAAAGTGGTAAAAGAACAAATGTGGAAAGGGTTAATGAATATGGGCATCTATTATACGTGTCAGCATGGAGACGCTTGGAAAGTAGCATTAGAGCGAGGGTATCTACAAGGTGATCCTCACTACGCCATGTTCAATGACGAAGGATTCGAATTTTTCAAACCGGCCTATGACTGGATGGTCGAACAATATGAGCAACGAATTGGAATTTCGCTAAACGGAAACTATCCGGTTTGGTGTCGGGACGAGTTTCCTGACCTAGGCACCGGCAAAGGGATTGGATCGGGGAATAAAGGTGTGGTATTGACGGTTGAATTACCGGATGATCAAGTGTTGGCTTCGGAAATTTCATTTTGGGATTTTGTTCTACACAACTCTGCTTTATTTGATACAGCCGAAGCATTCGACACTGAGGAAGAACCCACTCCAGCGTATACGCGAAAGTCTTGGGAGAGACTCTTTGACCAGAAGTGGTGGGAAAAGATGGCGGTCAATCGGTCGATAGCGGCACCTAGCTATCAATACGTGATTCATCGTATCGAGCTCCATCACGTCCGGGCCGTCATGCCGTTTCAAGACTTGAGTGACAGTTGGGTGGACCGGATTCGAGGATTGGGATGGCGTCTCGGCTATCGACTTGGTTTGAAAAAGTCGATTCCATTTCAGTGGCGAGACCAAACTGGGTTGAAAGAAATTAGTTGAACAAAAGGAGTCTGGTTTCATGACGCAGCGCGAACGGTTCAATCATTTGTATGAAAGCGGCAAGCGCTCGACCCGTCAGGCAATCATTCTGTTTGCACTGATTACAGGAATCAGTGTGACCTTGATGATGATTGGCGAACGTCGTCTCGCTGAATTCATCTGGTTCCTTCTAGTGTTTCCATCTGTCGGTTTCGTGAAAATAGGGGCTCGGACGAACACATTGCTGCGTTTCAACCAGTCCGCCGAGTATAAGCGGCTTGTGCGTCTCGAATGGTGGACAGCATTTGGACTGATTGGAGCATATGTTGTATTGATCTTGACGCTACTGCTCAATCCGGAACTAATCAGTGTGATGGTTGTCGCAACCGGTATTTATGGAATCGGAATCATTGCGTCGTTTCGGCTCGATCAAAGACTTGGAAAAGTTGACCCGGAGCACGTGACGCACAAGGTGTATGCCCGAGGGAAAGTCGGTTACTTCAACTCATAAAAGCCGGAAAAAGGGAGTAGCGCGCGCTACTCCTTTTCGTTTACCCGATCGACCAATTGTTTCGCTTCAAGCAACGACAGGTCATATGTCTCACGCAAGAATTTAACGGTCGGAATCATGCCAATCGTATCGATTTTTTCTTTAATCGACGCATGAAACTCAGCATCTTGAACGATTGGTTCGGTATGGAGTTGTTTTCGTTTCAATGCACTCATATCCTTTGCTTGTCGCATAATAATATTGAGCAAGAAGGCGTTCAAGATCAATGAGGCAGTCAACATGATAGTGGTCCAATCCATTCAAACACTCCTTTCGATTTAATCCTCGATGATATCGAAACTGTAAGCATTGGTGAGCGGGTTATGGATGATCAACTCATAGCTGAGCTGTTGTTCATCCGCTTTGTCGACCAACAGATTGATTTCCGACATATTGAATACGCGTTGGCAGGCAACAGTCGTAACGAGTAACAGACCAGCGATGATGGCCGTGAAGACGAGACGTCTCGTCCACATCGTGAATGATGTCGACATTAAGAGCGCACCTCTATTTTTTCTTCGATTCGCTCGAGGTGTTCCACTAAGACGTCGAACTTTTGTTGCTGATGAGCCGCGGCTTGACGCTCTAAATCGAGTCGCGCGTCAGCTCGTTTCTCATAGCGATCGATAAATCGAACAATCATCACGATGACCGCGATGAGTAACGCGAGTGGGACAATGATTGCCAATAAACTAAATAGTAAGGTGATTAAAGCATTCATCCTGTTTCCTCCTTTATGTGATCCATACGGCTAGTATACTTCCAAATTCAGACAAACCCAAACGATTTCCACGATGGATAAGGAGACAGGAGGTCAGTTATGCTAGAGGTATCTACTAAAAAAAGGGGCATACCTATGGCAATTTACTATACATATCAACATGCGGGCGCTTGGGAAGCGGCGAACGAGCGCGGTTATTTGTTTGGTGATCCGGCTTACGGCATTTTTCAAGACGAGGACTACGCGTACCATCGGCCCGCCTACGACTGGCTCGCGGGACAATATGAACAGCGAACGGAGATCTCGCTTCATGGAAACTATCCGGTTTGGTTGAGCAAAACACGGCCAGACGTCGCGCGGGGCGGTTATTTGGAGCCCGGGGAACCGGGCGTCGTCTTGACGGTCGAGTTACCGGACGCGCATGTGCTCGAAGTCGAGGCCGGTTACTGGACGTTCGCATTGAATCGGTATTTCCTCTCGTTTGAAGACCGGGAAGCTAAAGACGAGGAAGAGTTAAAAAAATCGTGGGAGAAGATGTTCGACCGCGACTGGTGCGAAGCGATTGTCGAGGAGTATCCGGAGACGAACACGAAGTATCACTATCTCGTCGACCGGATTGATGTCGGGCAAGTGCTCGATGTGACGACGTTTGTCGAGGAAGGGGCAGCACTATGAACATCGCCATCATCGGAGCGGGCGTGAGTGGGCTGTATGCCGCGTCGCTCCTCATCGAGAAAGGCTATGACGTCACCGTGTTCGAGGCGCGCGATCGCATTGGGGGACGGGTGTTAAGCCATGACGGGTTCGACCTCGGCCCGACCTGGTATTGGCCAGAGACGGAGACGACAATCACGCAACTGATCGAGCGGCTCAATCTCCCGACGTTTTCTCAACACACGACGGGTGACTTGATGCTCGAGCGTCAGTTCGGTGTCATCGAACGGCATACACTCCCGCCAGGTCACGCCGTCCCATCGATGCGACTCGTCGGTGGCATGGCCAGCTTGACGACGGCACTCGCTGCGACGTTGCCTGCCGGGACGATTCACCTCGAGTCGACCGTCACCTCGATTCGACAGGTAGAAGAAGAGATAGTGGTCGAGATCGAATCTGGAGAGTCAAAACTGTTCAATCAAGTCATCCTAGCCATTCCGCCGCGACTCGTCTCACGCATCTCGTTTCAACCGGAACTGTCTGAAACGACGAAGGCGAAGCTGGCAAACACGCCGACCTGGATGGCCGGGCAGGCGAAAGTACTTGCCGTCTACGACCGTCCGTTTTGGCGAGACAATGGTCTATCTGGTCAAGGTATGAGCTGGGCCGGTGTATTGCAGGAGATCCATGATGCCTCGCAACCGGATGGACTTGCCGCGTTATTCGGCTTCTTCCGATTATCAGCTGCCGAACGCTCAGTGCTCGACCGGGACGAGCTGAATCGTCGCGTCATCGATCGACTCGTGCGACTGTTCGGGGAAGAGGCGCGGCAGCCGCGTGACGTGATATACGTCGATTGGTCGAGTGATCGGCACACGGCCACGGTCCAAGACGGGGAACCGTTGACCGATTTCCCTGTTTATCAGCCGATTGCGCTCGAACCAGCTTGGGAAGGACGGCTCTCACTCGCCGGGACAGAGACAGACTCCTTGTTCGGCGGTCATATTGAAGGCGCGCTCCGGGCAGCGGAACGTGTCGTCGAGCAACTCTAACCAAAAATGCGTATCCTCCCGAGTCGGGACGATACGCATTTTTCATTTGAACTTCTTGATCATCAGCGCGAGTGAGCGATTGATCATCGTCATCTCATCATCTTCGAGCACGGAGAACATCTCTTCGGCGAGCCGTTCTTCAATCGCATCGATTTGTTTCGAATATGCCATACCGATTGGGCCGAGACGGATGAAACTCTCACGTAAGTTGTCCGGGTTCTTCTCTTTTTGGACGAACTCACGTTGTTCGAGCACTTTGAGCACTTGGCTGACCGCACTTTTCGAGATATTCATCTTCGTCGCAATCTCGGTCGTCGTCCATGTGTCTTGTCGTTTGAACAGAAGTAACATCTGTTCTTGCTGGTAACTGAGTTCGAATTCGTTCAACTCGGTAAAGTATTTGGTGAACAACAAGTCGAGCTCGTCGATTTGACGATACATCTCGATGACTTGTTGTTTGCGTGTGTCGTTCAATCGTCGTTCTCCTTTCATCGCGTGTCACGGAACGTCTGGCTCCGAACGTATAACACGATACTGCATACTAATCCGATTATACCAAACGAGATGAGGAGCGTTTGAATCGGTACGGCCAGGGCGACCAGAATCGACAGGACAGCGAACGCGATCGGTTCTAGTCCGGATGCGGCGAGCGCCATGATGCTCATGACCCGTCCGATCTTATCGTGGTCGCTATGTTCTTGCATGAGTGTGACCGTCGGCAAATAGACGAGCATCAACATAAACCCGCTCGCGGCCGCAGCCAAGGCGAGAAGCGTGATGGACTGCGCCTGCGTATAGAGGAAGAAGGCCCCAATCGTCAAAAACAGGACGCGGAAGACGAAGCGTCCACGATGGACCGAGCGGAACAACAGGACGAGAAAACTCGCCACGAACGTCCCGACGGCAAGCCCACCTTCAATCAGACTCAAGTCAAACGCATTCCCGCCCCCTTCACCGACGAGAATCGGGATGCTCATGATGAGTGGTCCCATGACGAACAAGTTGACGATAGCAATCGATAACGTCCCGCTCCGCAAAATCGGCGTGCTCGAGACGTAACGGATGCCCTCTTTCAAATCGACGATGACATGACTGAGCGACATGGCACGGGCGAGGGGGATGGAGTCACGAATCAAGCGCGGCATAATCAAGATAGCGGCGATGAAAATCAAGACGGCTGCTGTCCCGAAACTGAGCCCGAAGCCGCCCCATGTGAGTAACGCTCCGGCGAGGAAGGGGCCGAATACGAACATGAGCTCGAGCGTCCCTTGGAAGAGCGAGTTGGCGCGTTGCAGCTCTTCTTGTTTGACGAGCGACGGGATCAAGGAAGACAACGCCGGATAGGACATGCCGTCGAGCAGTCCGAACACGATGGAAATCATAATTAAGGCGAACACCGAATACGCGTCCGCAAGATGGAGCGCCACGACCGCGACCATGAGAAGACCTTGCCCGAGGTTCGTCAAAAACAAGAGCTGACTCTTTTGGAATCGGTCGGCGAACACACCACCGAATATCATCATCACGACACGCGGCAACGAGACGGCGGTCATGATAATCCCGAGGAGAGCCGGTTGCTTCAGCACATCGATCGTGAGCCACGATACGCTCAAGAAGAAAATCGAGAAGCCGAGCGTGAGCGTCATGCCGGATAACCACGTGAATACGAAGCGTGGATTTTGTAGCAAATTCATAAAGAAAACCTCAGTCTTTCTGTCTTTTAATATAGTTAAGTTAACTAAACTATAAGGCGTAGTGACTTTCCCGTCAAGCGAGTAGGCAGTTACAAAACAATTGTAAAAAAACGGAACTTTTTTCCCTAAGAGTCGTATAGTTAGCTAAGAGGTGAACGATATGAACAAACAAGAACGACTACATAGCGTGAAACAAATGAATATACGGTGGATGTTGTTACGTCTCGCCTTCGCCCTTCCGACCGGGTTCCTCGTTTATTACTTCTTACAGTCGCAAGGGCATCCGATGATTATGGCAGCTTTCCTTCTATCATTGACCAGTGCGGCAAGTATTTTGTTTATGAGGGAAGCAGACTTCGTCAAAGCATTAACGGCGCATAATCAAGCGAGGAAGATGATTGGCATCCAATATCAACTCGACTACTTGTTCGTCATCATGATGGCCGTGATTTTTCCGCTGATGATGCGACTGAATATCCTGACAAGTCTAATCCCTTTTATTCTATTTATCAGTGGCGGCATCCTAATATTGTTTACACAACATAAGCTCGATCAACAGTTGAGCTGGATGGATTCAGAACAACCGACTCGTCGCGAGATTCAACGCACGAGATTCATGTGGTGAGGTGGCCGATATGAACAAACAAGAACGTATCAATCTGATTTATAAAACCAATATAAAGACGGCTGTTCTTCAAAGTCTGCTCACGTTTCCGCTGGTATTTTGTCTCGTCGGATTGATTCAATCGGATTCATGGAACGGTTGGTACGTGGCCGGCATACTCGCCTGTCTCTTGCTGCTGGGAGGAATCTTCTTCAAGGCGAACCGACTCGAGACCGAGTTGACCGAGCAAGAGGAAGCCAAAACGATGATCGTCTGTCGGAACAGATTCGTCTTTGCGCTGTTCGTCCTGTTCCTTTTGTCGTTTGCCCTGACGCTTAAGCTCGGGTGGACATACGCGTGGATATTAGGTGTAGCGGTCGGTGTCATCTATGTCGGGTATCGTTTGATCCGAAAGCAAGACGAGCGGTTGATGAACATCGATCCGGAGCATCCAATGCTTCGTGAGATACGGCTCGACAACGTCAGAAACTGAGGAGGGATGAGATGGATCGAGAAGCCCGGACTGAGGCATTGTTACAAATCTACACGACGTATCGTCGTTTCATGATTGGAAGCAGTGTCGTCATCTTTGTGAGCGCGCTTTATTTCATGATGCACACGACGTATTCTGGCATGATTGCGGTGGCCAGTCTTGTGCCGACACTGTTTTTCGAATGGAAACAGACCGTCCTGTATCTTCGGTTCAATGACGACTGGACATATCGGCGTCTCGTGAAAGGACAATTCTTTATCTTGGTAGCTACCTTCCTCACGTTGTTCAGTCTCATCACCCTGTTTTTGACGGGGCAGATTCATCCGGACGTGTTGATGTGGGCGATGGTCATCGGGGCACCACCTTCTGTCTTGTTACCGCTGTGGATTGATCGAAAACTGCTCAAACTCGACCCGGAACACGTCACATCGAACATGCTGGCTAAAGCCAATCGCGAGAAGTTAAAACGTCGTCTTGACGGAATCAATGATTAGAAAAGGAATGGAATCGTATGACGAAACAACAACGGATTGACGAAATGAACCGATACCGTGAGCAAAAAAAGCGGCGGCGAGACCTGCTGTTCGCTCCTGTCCCTGGACTATTATTTGTCACGTTGCTCGCCGATCAACTGTGGTGGGTATGGGCAGGTTTGATGAGTATATTCGCAATCGGTTCGATTGTATATGTAATACAAGAGGGCAAGGCGCTCGCCAATCTGTCTGCGGAACCGAAAGCACAAGTCGCGACGAGAAACGTCTACTGGGTGTTAAGCGGATGGTACGTCATTATCGTCGGTAGCGTGGCAAGTTATAAATTGGAGGCTCCATGGTGGACGTGGATTCTCACCATTGGGATTGCCGTCACGTTGCCGCCTTTGTATAAACGCTTCAACGAAGCTGTCCAAAGCGCAGATACAGCCCAACCGGTCCGATCTGAATTGATGACGACGCGGGGGTTGATGTGATGATCTTGACGAAACAAGAACGAATCGAGCGATTACTTGCGCATGACGATGCGACGTGGCACTGGCGCTACTGGGGTCTCTTTTTCAACCTCATCGCCGTCGCGTTCATCTCGTATCAGACATCGATTTACTTACCGCTCATCCTCTTTGCCGTGTACTTACCACAACTGTGTGTCACGTGGTGCAAGACGAAAGTATTGCTGACATTTAATCCGGATCCTCGCTATCGACGTTGGATTTACAGTGATTTCATCGTCGAATGGTTCATCTTTTTGCTGTTCATCTGTCTGCTCGCTGCCTATCACACGGGCCTTCTCACGATTTGGCCACTCATGGTCATGTTGGTGACTGGGACGATTGGCGGGTTACTGTTTTCATACATGGTCAACCGAATCGTTCTGACATTTGATCAACATCACGTCACGAATCGGATGTTCGACGAAGCGAAAACTGAGCGCCGTGCACACGAAAAGACGAGTTCCTGATCATCGGAACTCGTCTTTTTTCACATTTCAGGACATCGGTCCTTTATGCTAAAGTGTGTGAGGGGTAAGCTTAACACGTACACAGTATATAGAGAGAATCGAGGAAGAGACTATGTTAGCCATTGTAATTGGACTCGTCATCGGGATTTTGTTGCCGATGCAGACGAGCGTGAACTCACGTCTGCGCACCATCGTCGGGTCACCGTTCGTCGCGTCGTTCCTGTCGTTCGCAATCGGGACGACGTTTTTAACACTTACGTTACTGCTCACCGGGCAGTCGTTCGGGATTGAATCATCCATTTTCCAAGGAGAACCGCTTTGGATGTGGTCGGGCGGCTTGTTGGGGGTCATCTTTTTAACAGGGAACATCCTCTTGTTCCCGAGACTCGGCAGCGTCCAGACCGTCATCATGCCAATCTTCGGACAGATTTTGATGGGACTGTTGATTGACCACTTCGGTTGGTTCAACTCGGCCGTCAACGTCCTCACGCCGTGGCGTGTATTCGGGGCCTTGCTCGTGTTGCTCGGCGTCGTCGGGACGGTCGCGCTCACGGACTGGATTAACCGTCGCCGCGGCAAACTCGTCGCCCCATCGCAGACGGGAACCGGCAATTTGAACGTCTGGCGCCTCGTCGGAATCGGGACCGGGATGATGAGTGCGACGCAGACGGCCATCAACGGTTATTTGGGGACGGTGCTCGAATCGGCTTTGAAAGGGGCGCTCGTCTCGTTCGTCGTCGGGACGGTGACGTTACTGCTCATCTTGCTCGTCTTGCGGCCGAACGTCGAAAGGGGGGGGCTACGGGGGCAGCCGTGGTGGATTTGGCTCGGCGGCATCATCGGGGCACTGTTCATCGGCGGGAACGTCTTAATCGTGCCGATGGTCGGGACCGGCATCGCCGTCGTCATCGTCATTGTCGGCTTGCTGTGCGGAAGCCTGCTCATCGACCGTTTCGGTTGGTTCGGGGCCGCCAAGAACCCGGTCACCGGGATTCAACTCGTCAGTTTACTCGTCATGGTCATCGGAATCATGCTGATTCGTTTATCATAAGGAAGGAGAGACATCATGCGCGGAGTACTGTTCGCCATCAGTGGCGGCTTCTTTTTAACGCTACAGAGCGTCGCCAACGCTCGCATCAGTTCGAGTATCGGGACGTGGCAGGCAGCGACGTTGACGCAACTGACGGGTTTTCTCGTCGCGCTCATGATTATGCTCCTCGTTCGCGACCGGACGTACATTCACATGCGCCGCGTCGAGCCGCTTTATTTGTCAGGGGGAGCGTTCGCCGCGTTCATCTTGTTCAGCAATATGACAGCCGTGCATGAGCTCGGCGTCACCCTCACCATCTCGTTGTTCTTGATTGCCCAGCTTGCCCTGGCGCTCGTCATCGACTGGCGCGGCTGGTTCGGGATGTTGCGCCGTGACTTGAACCGGACGCAACTGCTCGGGGTCGTCATGATGATTGTCGGGATTCTCGTATTGAAAGGATGACGTGCGATGGAACAGATTGACCGTTACATGAAGCGATATGGGCTGGATGAGGTACTCCCATCAGCTGTACGTCCTCAACTTAAGCTCGTCCGTTATGCGACGGGAGAGGCGATTTGCACCCAAGGCGCTAAGGCCGAGCAACTCCACTTTCTCGTCAGTGGAAAGATTCGGGTGGCCCACACGTCAGCGGCCGGGAAGCGGCTCGTCTTGTCGTTCAAATATCCGCTCGATTTGATTGGCGACATCGAGTACGTCCGACGTACACCGTTCTTGAACACGGTCGAGGCGGTCACGCCGGTCGAGATGATCGTCGTCCGCTTCGACGACCTCGCGCGTCATGCTAAGGATGATGTGAAATGGCTCCACTATTTGCTGGCAGGGATTACGAAAAAGTTCGAGATGAAGTCGCAGTCGATGAGTTTCAACTTGTTCTATCCGGTCGATGTGCGGCTCGCGAGCTATCTGTTGTCGATGACACCGGAAGAGACGACGCTCGGATCGACCGTCGATGAGTTGACCGATATCGCCGATTTGATCGGGACGAGCTATCGCCACGTCAACCGGACACTCAAGCGGTTCGTGGAAAAAGGATTGATTGAACGGGATCGTCGGTCGATTGCAATCATGGATCGCGCCGGATTGCTTGCTGTTGCCGGAGAGAGTATTTATGAATGAGGAGGACATATCATGGCACTTGGAATGATGCTCGCGGTCATGGGCGGCATGTTCGTCTGTGTGCAGAACACGTTCAACGCCAAAGTGAAAGAACGGGTCGGGGCGTGGGCGACGACGACGCTCGTGCTCGCCCTCGGCTTCTTGGCATCACTAATCGTCGGATTGATCAGTGAAGGATTTGGTCTGTTCGTCGTCACCGGGATGGAGACGTGGTATTGGTTTAGCGGCATCATTGGGGTCGGCGTCGTCATGAGCGTGACGCAAGGTGTCCAACAGCTCGGACCGAGCCATGCCATCTCAATCGTCATGGTGTCGCAAATCCTATTCGCGCTCTTATGGGACACACTCGGCTGGTTCGGGCTTGAGGCCATCCCGTTCACATGGAAGACAGCGCTTGGCATCGTGCTAATCGTTGGTGGGGTTCTGTTGTTCCAGTTGAGTGGAAATAAAGAGACAGCCCATCAAAAAGCAAAGCAGATTAGTTAAAAGGATTTTCGACAAGTTGAACAAGTTTGCCCGTGTTCCTGCCGTTTGACGACGGTTTGGCAATGCGGGCATTTGGTCGTGAGCGAGGCGCGTGGTTGAACGGGGGAGCGGTCGCCGAACGTTGACGGGTAAATGGTATAAGAGCGGGTCACGATGAAGCCGACGATGCCGAGCAGGGCGACTAAAATGAGAATATCCATCGAAATACCTCCTAATTATTGGTATGCTACTTCTATGTACGGGAACTCGATACGATTGGTTTCACTGTGCAAGTACGTGATGAAACCTTTTCCCCGTCCTTTCGTAAAAGAAGGAAATGAGATTTATCTAGGAGGCTACACATGATTCAAAAGAATGAGCGACTGAAACAAATGGTCGAGAACGAGCGGAAAGTGAACCGGACAGCACTTCTGCTCACATTCGCGATTTTAGGAATCGCTTTTTACTTCATTTTCACGCAAGAAATCACCCTCATGACGTTCGCCATCATCATCATGGCGACCCAATTGCCGAGCCTCTATCGGGCATGGCACCGGATGAAGTTGCTGCTCACGTTCAATGACGAGGCACGCTATCAAAAGTTCGTGCGACTCGAGTTCGGCATCGTCCTCGCGAACATTATCCTGCTTGGTATCTTCATCGCTATCGCCTGGGCGATTGAAGGGTCACTCGTCATCTTCGCGATCATGCTGCTCGCTTTGTTCATCCCGTTCATCTTCTTGTCGGTATGGGTGAACCGAAAAATCGAGTTGATTGATTCGGAACACGTGACGAACCATGAACTGCGGACAGCGCATCGTGATGCGTCTAAAAATCAGTTTAAGTAAACCAAAGGGACGTGCAGATGGATGAGACGAAGACTAGTCTTCTATCTAATTGTGGGATTACTATTTTTGAACGCATGTAATGAGAATGGTCGTGAACTCGTCGTCGGAACTTATACAGATGAAAGCACCATCGTCTATTCTGGCGATACGCTCACGGACGAAGCGGAAATTGGACGGTTTCTTGAGTTAATTGAGACAACTCCTCTGTCCAAGGCGGAGGTCGAGGGTATTCCCGACTACGTCATTACAGTGAACAATCCATCTGAGTTCACGATGGAGGCGACGGTGAACGTCTGGGTTTTAGAAGATGACAAGATGCTCTTCACTCGTGGGATGGAAGGGACCGATGTATTTGAAGTCGACTCGATGTACATTGAAGATGTGAACGAAATCTTGAGTCTAAATAACTTTTGAATGGAGTGAGTAGATTAAAATGGATATGCGAGTATTAGACATGCTCTTTTCGCTTGGTACCTATGCTGTCGTGTTAGGCGGAATCATTTTCGTGCTAAAGCTGATGATTGGAACAGCAACAAGCAGAACTGAATAGAACCAAAAAGCCATAAAATTCGAGAGCCTCGACTTTTATGGCTTTTTAAATTGATTGCCGTTTCACTGCTTCTCCACTACCTGTATTTTAAACACACCTGTGCCCGAACGGTTCGTCAACAAGGTGATTAAAATCAAATCACCTTTGGATAAATCTGATAGAGAGAGCGTCTCCTCTTTCTTGTAAATGGATACTTGTTCCTCAAAAATTTCATATTCCATAAGCGTTTGATTCGTTTCATCGTTAAATGAATTACCTTTAACCGTTATCCAATTGTCTTCGATTCCTTGAATTTCAGCATAAAATGTCTGAATGTCAGACGGAGCGAGAACCCAGGTATCTTCCTCATATGCTTTGTACGCATTGGTGTATCCTGCAAAATAACTAATCAACACACTGATTACTAAGAGAACAATTGACAGGATGACAGTGATTTTATAAGGCGGCACCATCGGAGAACGTGTCTTTAAGTTGCCATTTAGCGCTTGATTGATGTGTCGCTTGTAGGCCTGAAAATAAAGCGTGACAGTCACAATAAAGGTGAATAGAACGATGCATGTCGCGATGATGTAAATAGGGATACTCATAAGTTCGTCTCCTTCAGATATGAAAATGATCTTTAAAGATATAGTAATAGCTCCTTGTCACATCAACGCATTTTCCGTTCGTTAGGGTAAGGATAAATTTTGTGGAAAGAGTGGGTTTGATTTGGTTGATTTGATTTGTTGCAATGACAACAGAGTTACTGATTCGTAAAAAAGACGTCGGATCGAGCAAACTGACGAGCCGGTATAATCGATCAGTAGCGACATAAACTGATGCTTGCGTTTCAATTTCCACTGTATGGCCAAAGGATTCGATACAAATAATATCCGCTACTGGTAACACGATTCGTTCATTCGTGTCCTTCTCTTTAACAGTCAAATGCTGAACAAAAGGAGTAGATGTACTCAGTACTAGGTCGGCCGTATCATCTATTTCAATTCCTTTTTCCTCGAGCATAGACTTAATCTCGTCATAGCGCTCGGTACTAATATCGAGCTTGATTTTCATGCACGAACCGCCTTCCTATGTACCAATCCATATATTTGAAATCAGTGTAGCAACTACCTCCTTGTTCATCAATACAAGATGAACACTTTACAGAAATATCCACATAAGTTGCATCATAGAGATTGAGCCTAATAAACAAAATGGATAATCGTATCTTGTCACGATAAAAACCCTATGGATGAATACAGATTGGTGAGTCCATCTGCTTCTCCATAGGGAATTTTACTAAGGTAGTAATCGGCTTCGTTAAGCGACCATGCCAATCGTATAGAATTTGAAGCGGTGTCGTTCCCAAAACGAGTCGGTCATTGTGTTGTGATTCCATCACGCTTCGCAATCTTGTCGCTCACTTGCTGGCCGCTCAATGTTACCATCGGCATGCCACCGCCGGGATTGACCGTGCCGCCGACGAAATAGAGATTGTCGTACAGATCGCTCTGCTTCTTGTGCTTGAAGCCGCCGTTTCGTTTCTTATCGGCGACGGTGCCATAAATCGCGCCACGGTCCGAGCCATACGTACGCTCGATGTCGTGCGGCGTCCAGACGTCACGCGTCACCGTATGTTCCCGCAAACCGTCCAAACCCATGCGTTCGAGTTTGTCGAGGACACGTTCTTCAAACGCGGCGTAGTCCTCTGGCGTGAACGGATTGTCCTGGATGTAGGGGATGTGCGGCAAGATTTTGATGTTTTCGTGCCCAGGCGGCGCCTGTGTCGGATCGGTCTTATTGACGTTCACCAAGTAAATTGTCGGGTCGTCCGGCAGTTCGTGCTGCTCGAAAATCTTGTCCATTTGTTCGTGCAAGTTCTCCGAGAAGAAGAAGTTGTGGTGGCCGAGCGCCGGATACGCTTTGTTCACGCCGAGGTGGAGCACGAAGCCAGAACTGGCCGGCTCATATTTCTCGACGAGCTTGTCGACGAACGGTTCGTCCGCCTCGACCATCTTTTGATAGAACGGGATGACTTCCATATTGGAGACGAAATAATCGGCCGAGCGGAGTCGTCCGTCTTCGAGTTCGATGGCCGTCAGTTGACCATTCAGCGTGTGCGCGCGGACGACGCCTTGCCCGGTATGGAGCTGGACGCCAATCTCTTCCGCGAGTTTCGTCAATCCTTCCGCGAGTTTATGCGTCCCACCTTCGACGTACCAGCAGCCTTGGGCGTGCTGCATATATATCATCATGTTGAGGACGGCTGGTGCACTGTACGGGGACGAGCCGACATACTTCACGTAATACGACAGCATCGTCCGTAAATGCGGGTTGCTGACCCGTTTAGCGATGCCGTCGTACATCGTCGACGTCAAATCGAAGCCGAACAACGTCGAGAACAGACCGTTCTTCGCGACCGCTTCGCGCGGTGATTCGAACCCTTCTTTCAAGTACGCCTTCTCTGTCGTATTGTAAATCCGCTCGGCATATTTCAACAGCTCGCGGTATTCATACATGTCTTTCCGAGACAATGTCGGGTTGGCGCGCTCCATCTTGTCCAAATCGTGATAGAGATCGAGCACGGTGCCATCCGGGAAGAACGAACGCCACTCGAGATCGAGACGTTTGATTGGCACGTAGTCTTCCATCCGCTTGCCGCTACCTGCGAACAGTTTCTCGAAAATCTGCGGCATCGTTAAAATCGACGGGCCGAGGTCAAAGCCGAAGCCGTCTTGTTCGAGCCGATTCACTTTCCCGCCGATATGGTCGTTCTTTTCGTACAAGGAGACGTCGTATCCTTTTTGTGTGAGCGAGATGGCCGCGGAAATCCCGCCGAGCCCGCCACCGATCACAATCACTGATTTGTTCACGTTTAGCATATGTGTTTCGCCCTTCTTCCACCATGTATTTTTTATTGTTAAGTAGAAACGCGTGATGTCTACTCTAACAGTTTGCCATCACGTCTCTTATTCCCTGCTTCGCGTAGAATGAACATGCATATCGGGCTCGAATGTACAAAATGATCAAAGTGGATGTTGGGAAAAAACTTAGGGCTTCAGACCGCCGGCTGTCAGCGGTCCTTCGAACGTGATTGTATAGATGATGCGGGCGATGTCCTCGGCCGTTTCGGGTCGGTCGTTGTACAGCCATTCGTAAATGACACCCATATGGGCCGATGAGATGTAAGACACTAAATAATCGGCCGGCACGAGCGCCTTCGTCTCGTCGAACAAGACCGTCGGGGAACGATGGAACAGCGCCGCATGCATGTACGACCGGAGCCGGGCCTGGAACTGCGGGTCCCCGTTCGGTCTGAGGAGCGGTTTCATCAAGATTTTATTGTCTTCGATGAAACGGATGAACGGGACGAGCAGTTGATAGGATGATTCGCCGCGCTCTTCACCGAAGACGTGAGGGAGGTTTTTGACGAGTTTAAGTTCGGCCTCATGGAAAATCGCTTCAATCGACTTCTCCATCAAGTCGAACTTATCCACATAGTGACTGTAAAACGTCCCTCGGTTGATACCGGCCCGTTCGGTGATCGCTTTCACGGTGACCGCTTCGAATCCATGCTCGTCAATCAACTCGAGGAAGGCGCTTTTAATCAATTGTTTCGTTCGTGTGATGCGTAAATCTTCATGTCCCATCTGAATATTCTCCTTTATCCAACACTTGAGTGAAAACTGTCTGATAACCGACACGATGGCCGATATTGCCGATTGTTGGGCTGTCGACTGAGGTCTATACTGAACCTATAAACCAACACGGTGTCTATTAATTCAGTGTACTCGAACAAGGCATCGAAAAGGAGAATGAATATGGATATTCAACTGAACGACATCAGTAAATCGTTCGGTGACCAATTGGCCATCGACCATGTCGGCTTTACCATCAACTCAGGCGACATTTGTTGCTTGCTCGGCCCGTCCGGTTCGGGAAAGACGACGCTCATTCGGCTGATGATCGGTGCCTTGGCCGCGGACAAAGGTTCGATTCGCATCGGAGAGACGATCATGCCAAACATGAGCATGCTCCACAAGATCGGCTTCATGCCCCAGAACGACGGATTGTATGACGACTTGTCGGCCGAGGGGAATCTTGAATTTTTCGGCTCCATCTATAAGCTCGGCAAACCGAAGCTCCAACAACGCATCACGGAAGTGCTCACGCTCGTCGATTTGACGGCCGACCGCAAGAAACTCGTCCGAAACTTCTCGGGCGGGATGAAAAAACGGTTGTCACTCGCAATCGCAATCCTGCATCAACCGGACGTCTTGTTTTTAGATGAGCCGACGGTCGGAATCGATCCAATCTTACGCCGTCAGATTTGGGATCAGTTTCAAGCGATTCGGGCGAACGGGACGACGATCATCGTCTCGACGCACGTCATGGACGAGGTGCTCGAGTGTGACCGGGCCGCGCTCATCTATAACGGCCGTTTGATCGCTTACGACACCGTGCCGCATCTGTTAGATCAGACGGAGAACGGTCGCGTCGAGGAACTGTTCCTCATCGCCGGTCGAGAAGGAGGGACGGATCATGCGTAACTTGGCGAAACGCGTCATCTTTCAGACGCTCAATGATAAACGGAGTGTCGCCTTGATTTTGATCGCACCACTTTTGATTTTGACGCTCGTCTACTTCCTGCTCGGTGACTCGGATTACGTGCCGGTCGTCGTGCTCGATGAGAACGCGCAAACGCAACTCGTCGAAGCGTTCGAAGCCGAGACACTCGACGTCCGGTTGGATACGGTCGACAATCCGTTCGGGTATTTAGAGGACAATAAAGACGTCGATGCGATTTTTGAAGCGACGCAGGAAGGGACGACCATCACGCTCCGAGAGCCGTCGACGAAGTCCTCGAAGGCGGTACGAGAGATTCAAGCGGCGTTGTCGGCATTGAATCCGGCGGCCGATATCGAGATGAACTATGTATATGGGGAAGAAGGCCAATCGACGTTCGATTCGTTCGGCTACGTGTTCTTGTCACTGTTCTCGTTCTTCTTCGTCTTCATTCTATCCGCGATGGCGCTCGTCAAAGAGCGGAGCGGTGGCACGCTCGAACGTCTACTCATGACACCGATCAAACGTGGACAGGTCATCTTAGGGTATACGCTCGGCTACGGCGTGTTCGCGGTCGTTCAGTCCGTTTTCATCGTTCTGTATACGATTTACGTGCTCGGGCTGACCTCGCTCGGCAATATCGCTTGGGTGTTTCTCGTGATGATTTTAATGGCGGGGACGGCCGTCTTGTTCGGCGCGACGATTTCAGTGTTCGCCCGTTCGGAACTTCAAGTCGTCCAAATGATTCCGTTCACAATCATTCCGCAAGTGTTTTTCTCAGGGTTAATCCCGCTCGACTTGATTCCGTACGGACTTGGCAACTTGAGCTATATTATGCCGATCTTTTACGGGGCGACCGCGATTAAAGAAGTCATGGTGTACGGCAGCGGGTTTGCCGGGATATGGGGCTATGTGCTCGGCTTAATCGTTTACGCCGCTGTGCTCTACTTGTTGAATATGCGGGCGCTCGGGAAGTATCGGGGGCACTAAAACGGGATTCGAGCGCTATGCTCAAATCCCGTTCAGGCGACCCATTAAAATTGTATCGTAGTAGTGACCGTCACGTAGTCGCTTGTCGTGTCGCAATCTGCCTTCCTGTTGAAAGCCGTAACGCTCATAGAGTGCGACGGCTTTTTCATTCGCCTCGATGACGCTCAAATTGATTTTATGAATTCCGTTCGTCTCGGCCCAATCGATTGAAGCGCGCAATAGTGCCGAGCCGAGGCCGAATCCCCAATAGGCTTGCAACACCCCGACGCCGAACTCGACGGCATGCACTTTCCGTTTCAACGAACTGCCTTCGCAACGGGCAAACCCGACAAGGTTTCCATCGACTTCGGCGACTAGGAAGACACGGTTGGCTGTTTCGCGGTCTAGTTGAATGAGTCGTTTGAACGCAGGAGCGTCGAGATAGCCCTTGCCCGGCTCGCGGTCTAAAAATTCGGTTTCGCTGTCGATTTGAAGACGAATCAATTCAAGTCGCTTCGCATCGTTCGTCTCGGCCAGTCGAACGGTACATCGTTGACCCTCTCGGATATACGTGCGTGGTTTTATTGAGGTAGCTCCTCTTTATTGTTGATTGCGTCAAAAAAGCATCCGGGCATTCCCGGATGCAGCTTAACGTTTAAGTAGTAAAGCGACGCCGGTCACGAGAAGTGCGAGTCCGCTAAACAATCGTACTTGGTTGCAAGTCACTATCTTTCACCCCTGTAAGTCATTGTAGTCGTTCATTTTTTGGCGACGCGAAGTTTTGTCCGTTCCATCTCTTTGTAGATTGCAAGGATGTCGTTGCCATAGTTGCCTCTCGGCTGCATCGCCCATTTGCCTTGAAGGGCAGGCCAAGTTGGTGCAGATCCTCGTTTCACGTAACGGAAGCGAGGGTCCACGAGCTTCATGTTCAGTTTGTCTTTCGAAGCGTATGCTTTCAGGTGCTGAATATGGGCCGTGACGCCTTGGAAAGGCGAGCGGAACGTATGACCTTTTACCCCGTTACCGACCGTTCCGATGCCCGCATAATTATGTTGCCTCGGGAGCACGTCACCTTTGTAACTGAAGTAGCCGGTCTCCTTCAACGCTTGCGCGAACGCGACATCGCCACGGACACCTTCTTTTGCTCCGATGACGACGAACAGCTTGGCGAGCTCTTCGACGGTCACACCTTGAAGCCGGACGTTTTTCGGATTTTTCTTTTTGACAAAGTCCGCCATCTGTTGAGGTGTTAATGCTGACGTTCCCATAATAGCACGATTTTCTTTTTTTGACGCAGCTGAAACAGATGGCATCGATATAATCAACGAAAATAGGATTAAAGCAATTCCGATCGAATAAACGAACACGTTTTTCATCCTTGTTCCTCCCTATTCAATAAATAAACTATGCAAATAATACCATATATTAGGCTTTTTAATTATTTCATTTTGATTAAGCGGGAGGAATCATCCAAATTTATGCAACTAAATCGTGAAGTGCTATTTTGTAAGTGACGAGTTTCCATTCATTCAGGTATTTTTGAAACAGGAAGAATCATCATCAGAAAAAGAAGCGACCGAAACGAAATTAGGAGGAATCGACTTTATGTTCAAAGCGTATCAGTTCCACATTCAACTTCTCGACAGCCCAACACCGGTCTGGCGCCGCTTTAGCATCCCGGCCGAGACGAACTTCAAACGGCTCCATGACGCGATTCAAATCGTTATGTGGTGGGACGACTCTCACTTGGCAAAGTTTGAAAATGATTTACGAAAGCCGACGTTCCGGTTCGTCTTATCTTCAGATGAAGCCGAGGAGCATAAGGCTCGGTTGTCTTACTTCAAGTCTAAGTCGCAATTACAAGCATTCGAACAACAGATTTATGAAATGTATCGGCAATTATCCATTCGCCAGATGAAGAACGTAAAATTGCCGACCGTCATCGAGTCGAATCCGAAACTTTACTATACGTATGACTACGGGGACGACTGGAAGCATAAACTGACGTTAGAGAAAGTCATCGACGACTATCCGTATCCATATCCGATGGTGACAGAATGGGAAGGGGAGACGCCATTCGAAGACGTGGGCGGGATGACTGGAAATCAGATGATTCAAGACATCCTAAACGATACGTCTCATCCGCAACACGAGGAGTATGTGGAAGCGTCTAAAGAAGTACAATTCTATCAAAAGGATAAAATCAATTTCCTATTGCAAGAATATGTGACTGTGAAGAGAGTGAAATGAGAAAAGCGGCGGAGTGAATATCTCTATAAAAACCCCACGATTTAAGGAAACTAAAATCAGTTGGCTTACGTAAATAGAAACGAGGTGATGGGAATGGAGAAACAAGCACGGATGCGTTCGATTCAATCGTATCAAAAAAGATGGATGCCCTTGCACGTATCTGTCGTCATCGCGGTCGGGATGTCGTTTGCGTTATTGGTTATGAATGAGTTTCAAACGGGTTATGGGATCGTCTTCTTAGCGGCGCTCGTCGTGTTGATTTATTTGGAGTGGCGCGAAAGCCAATTCATGCAACGGTTGACAGACGAACCATCCGTCCAGAAGTTCATTCGCCGCACGTATCTCGGCCGCAACGCTGTCTCGTTGTTCGGGGCCATCGGGTTCTGTTTGTTGTTTAAGAACGGATTCCAGTCAAATCTGTTCTTATGGATGATGATTTTCTTTGGTGCGGTCGCGGGCCAAGCGGCGACGACGATGTATTACGAACGCAAGATTCGCCAGCTCGACCCGGAACATCCGAGTCGGCATGACTTGAGTTTTACAAAAGGATAAACAGAAAACAAGCCGCCCTGTTCGAACAGGACGGCTTGTTGTGTTAATTCGCTTTTTTGAGTTCGGATTCTTCTTCCTTGAAGTCGAGCTTGCGTACATCGACTCGTTTTACGAAAAATGCCAGTACAAGCGCAAGTAGGTTCATCCCAAGTGCCACATAGAATGAAACTTGAATTCCTGACAGTAACGCTTGTTGCGTCAACGCGCCCATCGCACTCTCGGTGAGTGTCGCTGGGTCGACGCCGGTCATGAGCGACTCGGCTTCTGTTTTCGTGACAGAGTTCATGATGGTGACGAGGACTGCCGTCCCGATTGCACCGGATACTTGTTGGGCCGTGTTGTTGATGGCCGTTCCGTGCGGGTTGAGACTCGTTGGCAACTGGTTGAGACCGTTAGTCATGATTGGCATCATGACCATCGACATCCCGAACATGCGGAGCGTGTACGTCGTCACGATGTACGTGTACGTCGAATCGAGTTGAACGTTAGCGAGCATATACGTCGAAATCGCTGTGATGGTGAGACCTGTGATCGAGAGCAACTTCGGTCCGAACTTATCGAACAGTTTCCCTGTGATCGGTGACATGATCCCCATGATGATGGCACCCGGTAACAGCATGAGCCCAGAGTCGAGCGGCGAGATGCCGCGGACGCTTTGCACGTAGGCCGGTGTCAAAATCATGCCGGAGAACATGGCGACGGCGTTGACGATTGCGATGATGGAAGCGAGTGCGAACATCGGGTATTTATACGCCCGAAGGTCGAGCAGCGGTTTCTCCATGTTGAGTTGACGGATGACGAAGGCGATTAACGCGACGAATCCGACAATCATCGTCGTCAAGACAATCGGGTTGTCCCAGCCATCCGAACTCGCCGAGCTGACACCGTACAAGACGCCACCAAAACCGAGCGTCGATAAGACGAGTGACAAATAGTCGAGCGATTGATCTTTATTCTGGACCATGACGTTCTCGGCTTTCCAAATGGCGAGACCGAGACCGATGATAGCGAGCGGGAGAATCATCTCAAACAAGACGCGCCAGTCGTAATACTCGACAATGTAACCTGAAAGCGTCGGTCCAATGGCTGGTGCGGAGATCATGACGAGACCGAAAATCCCCATCGCCGTTCCACGTTTTTCACGCGGGAAACTGACGAGCATGACGTTCATGAGGAGTGGCCCCATCGTCGAGGCACCGACCGCTTGAATCATCCGACCGGCGAGCAAGATGCCGAAGTTCGGTGAAAACGCGGCGATGGCCGTCCCGACAGCGAAAATCGCCATCGAGGTGATGAAGAGGCTTCGGTTCGAGAACCGGGTGATCAAGTAGGCCGATGCTGGGACGAGCACACCCGTCACGAGCATGAAGCCGGTCGCGAGCCATTGGACGGTCGAGTAGTCGGCAATCTCCAAATCGACCATGATCGATGGGAGTGCGACGTTCAATAAAGAGTTGTTGAGGAAGGCGATGAACGCCCCGGCAAAGAGGACCGCGAGCATGAGATACGGCGGTTTCTTTTGGAATTCTGGTTTCATACGAGTTGCTCCTTTATGTTCTGAATAGTTATATACTAGTAAGTGTCGATGTCATGATTTTATACCCGTCGTATAAATAAATCAACCATTTTGTACTATCGGTTCAAAATGATATACTGAATCTATAAATGAAACAGAACGGAGCAGGAAATGATATGAAAGATAAGAAACGAAAAGTCGCCGATGTCGCCATGAACCTCTTCATTGAGAACGGGGTCCAACAGACGTCGGTCCAAGAAATCATTGAACGGGCGAACATCTCGAAAGGGACGTTCTACAATTACTTCGCCTCGAAGACGGACTGTGTCGCCAATATCCTTGAGAACTTGCGCTATGACGCCGGCCAGCGCCGCATCGAGATGCAGATGGGGCGGGACAAGCGTGACAAGGACGTCTTTATCGAGCAGATTTCCATCCTCATTCAATTAAATGAAGAGCGGAACCTCCACGCCTTATTTGAGTCGATCATGTCGGCGAATGAGCCCGAGCTGAAGAAGCTCGTCTTGCAGCACCGTGTTTATGAGATCGAGTGGCTCGCCATGCGCTTGACCGAGATTATCGGTGAGGAGATTCGTCCGTACTCGGTCGAGTTGACAGTACTCTTCAACGGGATGTTGCAACATATCCTGTTCACACTCCGCATCACGAACACGGCCTACTCGATTCAGCGATTGATTCGTAATTTGTACGCCTACGTCGAGTTGATGGCGGCGCGTATGGTCGACACCGGAGAACATATCTTGAACCCGGTCACTGTCGATCAAATGCGGGGGACGACGGATAAGAATCTCGTCACGAAAGATGAGTTGATTGGGATGGCGGCGCGCATCCATGAGCACGTGAAGATGACCGAGGAACAAGCCGATTTATTCGAAGCAATCACGTACGAGCTCCATCAAGACCGGCTCCGGAAAATCGTCCTTGAACAGTTGCTGAAACCGTTCCAACGTTTGTTCAAAGGTGAGACGGGAGAGACGGAAGTTCAAAAGTTCACGAACCTCGTTTGGTTATACACGCGGACACACTAACGACAAAAAGTGATTTTATCCGTTAATATAGAAGAAACACGGTACGAAAATAAATCTCAAAATATTCCACGAAAAAGAATTGATTCCTACAAATTCGTGCGCTACAATCAAATTACCGAAAGCGCTTTCGGGAAGAGGAGACTGACATGGGTACGATTTATGATTTAGCAAAAAAAACCGGCTTTTCGATTACGACCGTCTCTAAAGCGTTGAATAACTATAAAGACGTCAGCGAAAAGACGAGAGCCAAAATATTACAAGCTGCCGCTGAGATGGATTATTTGCCAAACGCACACGCACAGTCGTTATCGACAAAGAAGTCATGGGCGATCGGCGTCATGTTCTCGGAGGCGAACGAAGTCGGAATGAAGCATCCGTTCTTCAATGGCATCATTGAAAGTTTCCGTCACGCCACTGAGGAACACGGATATGATTTGATCTTCGCCTCGCGTAACCTCCGCAACCGCGACATGAGTTACCTCGAGCACTTCAAACACCGAGCGGTCGACGGCATTGTCGTCATTTGCTCGGACCGAATGGATGAACAAGTACAAGAGCTCATGCAAAGCGATATCCCGATCGTCGTGGTCGATATGGACAGCGCTAACTGTAGCGTCGTCTATTCCGACAACTCGGAAGGGGCCCGCATGGCTGTGAACTACTTGTATGAGTTAGGCCATCGCGCCATCGCACATATCGCCGGCGATTCGTCGATTGACGCTGGTGCGGCCCGGGTCAAGGGGTATGAGCTTGCCATGCACGCGCTCGATTTACCGATTCAACCAGGATACTTGGTGAACGCCGGGTTCTTCTCGGTCGAGGAAGGCAAACAAGCGATGGAGCAGCTATTGCAACTCCCATCTCCGCCGACTGCCGTCTTCGTCGCAGGTGACCAAATGGCCATCGGGGCAATCGAAGCCGTCCATGAACACGGTCTCCGGGTCCCGGAAGACATCTCGATTATCGGCTATGACGACATCGAGATGATCAAATACATCACACCGAAGCTGACGACGATTCGTCAAGATACGGACGAAATCGGAGAAGCGGCGGCCGAGCTGCTCATCGAGCAGATGACAGCCAAAGAACGACGGACTGAACGTCGTGTCATCCCAGTTCGGTTGATTGAACGTGCGTCTTGTGCACCGGTCAAAAAGTAAACAAGTCACGATGATCTTTCGAAGTCGCTCTGTTCGCTTCAGCGGAATGGAGAAGAGAGCGATTTCGAAAATCATTTACCTCGAATCGAAACCGCTTTCGATATTTTATTTAGTTATTTTAGAAAGCGCTTTTGATGAATTATTACCTCTTTTTGAAAACGCTTTCTAAAAACTACTTATAAAGGACGGTTCACTCATGCGAAAAAATTAGTTAGCTTACTCTCGATCGGAGCACTATCAGTCGGCGTCTTAGGCGCGTGCTCAAACGACGAAGGATCTTCAGAAGCGACAGGCGGCAAAGACGACGTACTTAAAGTTTGGTCGTTCACGGACGAGCTTAAAGAGCCAATCAAAACATACGAAGAGAAGAACGGCGTTAAGGTTGAATTGACAATCGTTCCAATCGCGAACTATCCGACAAAACTTAAGCCGGCACTTCAAAGCGGCGTTGGGGCACCGGACGTCTTCACAGGAGAAATCGCGTTCCTCAAGCAATGGGTTGACGCAGGATACTGGGAAAACCTTTCAGACGAGCCTTATAACGTCGACGATATCTCAGACGATTACATCCCTTACGTCTTCGACCTCGGGAAAGATAAAGATGGCAACGTGCGCGCGCTTTCGTGGCAAACGACACCAGGTGGCGTCTACTACAAACGTAGCTTAGCGAAAGAAGTGCTCGGTACGGACGATCCGGCTGAAATCGGCAACATGATGAGCTCGATGGACGGCATCTTCGAAGTTGCAGAGAAGATGAAGCAAAAAGGCTACAAAATGTTCCCGGACGAAGGCGCGATTCGTTGGTTCTCACAAGGCGCGAACCCAGAAGCATGGGTAAACGACAAGAACGAACTCGTCTTGACAGAAGACAAGATCAACTACATGGACTACGCGAAGGAGCTTCGTGAGAAACAATACACGGCACTCGCTCCAGAATGGTCACCATCTTGGTTCGAAGGGATGTCGAAGCCGATCAAAGTGAAAGAAGACGGCAAAGAAGTGGAGACACAAGTCTTCTCTTACGTCCTTCCGACATGGGGTCTCCCAGCGTCTTGAAAGACAGCGCGAAATGGTACGCAGGCGTCATCGCGGACCAGAAAGCCAAACACGCGGATAGCGTCGAGGCGTAAGCTGGATCCATCCCTGCCGCTACAGGGGTGGATTTTTTGTGTGGAACCGATTCAAGCGGGGAACGTATGAAGTATGGAGAGGAGGACGGATGATGGCGTCACACCATAGAACGGATCAAGAGCGGGAACAGGGTAAGACGACCACGCTTATGATGATGTCGTTGCTGTGCTGGTTCATGTACGGTTTGCTCTATGGGTTTGTCTATTCGAATGTCCTCATGATCTTTATTGTGTTGTTCTCTTCTTTTTTAGGCGTGAGAGGACTGATGGAACGGGACAAACGGATTGAACGGGAACGGGAAATTTGTGATCTCGGTGTGGAGATTGATTCGGAAGAAGGGGAGATGTTGATGAAACGTGAATATGCGACGTACGAAGTGACAGGCTATGACGACAAAGGAAAAATCAAGTTCATTCACTTGAAGGAAGGCGAGTTCGTCTTGCCGGTCGAGATCAAAGGCGACGACTTGACGAAAATCAAGAAGATGATGGAACTCAATCCAGGCGTGACGGTTATCATCCATGCGGCCGTCGATCAGAAACGGATGCGTCTACAGGAGATTGACGGTTATTCGCTCAGGAAGGACGGATAACGATGCCCATCGCCAAACTGATGTCACGAGATGAGTCATGTGATGTAACGATTGAAAGCTACGCCTATGCCTATCCGGACGCCGACAACATCCATGACGCGGCCTGGCATCGCAACTGGGTCGGGCTTCATACGCCGGACCATCGCATCACATTCGATGACGTCATGCTCGACAGCCTGCTCGTGGCTCACTACATACCGGTGTTCGAGTCGTTCGTTGCCGGTGACATGCAAGAAGTCAAGTTCGAACCGACAGAACCGTATATCCGCTTGACGATGACGAGGAGGGACACGGATGGGGATGAGGTCACGGTAAAGGGATATGTCGAACATCCGCTTGAAGGGGAATCTGAGGAGCTTGCGTTCACCTTTGAGACGTCTGTGAGCAATGTGACGCGTTTTTTGGAAGGGTTACAGGCAATCGCCGACGCATATCCGATTCGAGATCTGTAATCGAAAGCAGCCAGCGCTACGAATAGGCTGGCTGCTTGTTAATGAATGATTTCTTTCCTGGCTTGAACGCCAGCTGCGAATAGAAAGACGACTCCTAGTACGAACGGGACGACAGACTCTAGAGCGATGCCGGCAAGGAAAGAGGCGCTCATCAATAAGCAGAACGTGACCGTATAATTTCGTTTCATCTATGTACCAACTCTCATACTCATTTTCCTAAATATAACAGCCCTTCTCTGTGATGAGAAGGGCTGTCGTTTTTTACTTAGGCTGACGCTTTGTCTGCGTCTTCTTGTGCTTTCAACTCTTCACCGTACGACACGCGGTCTTGCATGCGGACGAACGGGAGGTAGACGGCTACGGCCATGGCAATCGTTGCAATCTGCAAGAGCGCTGCACGCCATCCGCCGATTAAGAAACCGGAGATTACTGGTGGTGTCGTCCATGGCACTTGAAGCGCGTTGAACGGGTCGACCCAGCCCCAAAGGATTGAGAAGTACACCATGAACGATGCGATGGCAGGAACGATGACGAACGGTACGAACATGATCGGGTTGAACACAATCGGCATCCCGAAGATGACCGGCTCGTTGATGTTGAAGAGACTTGGTGCAAGCGAGAGCTTACCGAGTTGCTTCAAGTGAGCCGAGCGGGCGACGATGAGTGTTGCGATAATGAACCCGATTGTGATGCCTGATCCACCGAGCTTCGTGAACACGTCGAGGAACTGGATTGTAACGATTTTCGCGTTCTCACCGGCAAGGAGTGTTTCACCCGCATCGAGGAGTGCTTGGTTTTGAAGCGTGTTAGCTGTAAGGAGTGGTCCCTTAATCCCCATGAGGATGGCAGCACCGTGAATTCCACACCACCACATGACTGACATGAGCACCACGATGATGACGGCTCCGGCAAGTGTGTCTGTCAAGTTTTGAAGTGGTGCTTGAAGCACGTCATAGACGACTTCTGTGAACGTACGCTCGGCAACCGCTTTCATCTTTTCGACTAACATACTTGTTGACATACCTGCTGCACAGAAGAGTCCGATTTTCATCATTTTTGATCCATTCCTTTCAATTGGTTGATTTCGTTTTGCATGTTCATCATATAGCCGAGCATCTCTTTGACGAGGATCGTGTTCATTAAGTGGTCTTGCGCGTGCACCATGAGGACTCCGACCGTAGCCGTTTTCCCTTGTGCCTCGAGTGTGACGAATTTCGTCTGGATGGCGTGTGCTTCTTTTAATGTCGCGTCACCAGCTTTGACCGCTTCAGCCGCTTCTTCTGCTTTGCCTTCTTGCATCAACAGCATCGCATGATGGTAGCTTGCTTTCGCGTCGCCTGAAAGGGCGATTAAACCGAAGATATCTTTGGGAGTAATTTCAATTGTTTCAGAAACCATATTATCTCTCCTTTTTGTATGGATAACCAAAATTCATAGTTACAAATTATAAAAAGATGATAGTGCACGATACCGCTTACATGTAAACCCTTTCTTTTGCCCGAAATGCGAACATAAAAAAACGCACACGAGAACAATCTCTCGAATGCGTTTAGGACTTGATGTTAGAGACTTTGAGCATCTTCACATGGCGGAAATGATGTGTCGAGCGCGATACGTCGAAGATTTGACCGTTCGTCAAATAGACGGTGTTGTCGACGAGAAGGGCCGGGTCGTTCTCTTTCAGTCCGAGCAGTGCCGCATCTTCCGCGTTCAAAAAGTCGGCGTAAATGACACGGTCGGCAAAACCGATGGCGAGCTTTTGGTCATTTCGGAAGTAGTTGTAGATCGACTTCTCGGTGATGTTCCGGTCGAGATAGACGACGAGGTCTTTTCGGAAATACGAATCCTCGACCGAAAACGGATGGTCATCGACGAGCCGGAGACGTTTGACGTAGTAGACGGGCGTCCCGACGTTGCACTTCATCCGTTCGGCCACTTCATCGTTCGCTGTCGTCAATTCGAAATCAAGGACGCGCGTCTCGACTTTCCGTCCACTGAAGTCGCTCGTGAGACCTTGCAACTTCTCGAGGTTCACATAATCGCTCATATAATGGTCACGGACGAAGACACCGCTCCCTTGCACTTGATAGACGTAGCCTTTGTTGACAAGAATCTCGATCGCTTTTCGGATCGTGTTGCGGCTGACGCCATATTTGTTGGCGTATTCGTCCTCGGTGAGGAGCTTGTTCGTATGTTGATAGACGTGATTCATAATATCCGTCTCAATCTGTTCAGCGACTTGCTTATACTTTGGACCCATGACTTTCTGCACCTTTCGCAACAAAATTTGTAGGTATGAATACGCTATCAGTATATCAGAAATTAGATATCGGTGGACGAGAATCCTTCCGCATTTGTTGAAAAACGTCGAACGATTGAAATGAGAATCCTAAAAATGGGCGAAACAAATTGGAAAGGTATTTCGTATAGAAAAGGAGAAGAGTGAGGGGGAGAGGGAATGGCACAATCAGTTCGAATGGAACGGGAACGAGAATGGAAGCAACGACACACACGCATCGGCTACGTCTTATTAACGATCGTCACTCTGGCGTTCGTTTTCATGTTCATTGGACAGGCGACGTGGATTGCCGTACCGCTCGGGCTTGTCGGCATCGCGCTGTTCGTTTCAGACGTGGCGAAATATCGGATGAGGCGTTCGTTTTTGGTCGAGTCAGCCGCCCAAAAGCTACTCCGTTGGCAGTTGGTGTACGACATCGTCAATACGAGTGTGCTTGTCATCATGGTCGGTGGTCTATTGATTTTTAGTCGCGACAACATCTATTGGGCGTTCGCCGTCGTCATCTGGGGAACACTCGCCGAGGTCGTGTCGCGCCACTTGAACCGGGCGCTACAAGCCCATGATCCAATCTTGCGCGCCCTTGAATTGGAGGAAGCGCGATGAGAGAACGCATTGAGCAGGAACGGGCGTGGTTTCGTTCGTTCCATCAACTCATCTTTGGGATTGTCGGTGTATTCTTGATTGTCGTCCTTCCAGTTATAGCATGGACGGATCATCTGTTTTGGGGAATTCTCTATATCGGACTAGCGCTCGTTCCCGTCAATGTTATGTATATTCGACGGTCCCTGATGCGGCGGACATTGAATCCGAAATTGTCGCATCTCTATCGCCGACAGGTCGGAAGTGACTGCTTCAATACGATTGCCTTCTTTATCGCTTTAAATGGTGGTGAGTTGTTTGAGTCGAACGTTCTGTATCTAGGTGGGATGCTCATGCTTATAGTAGCAGGGTTGTTGACGATACGAATCGAAAAGCGGATGAAAGAAGAGGATGTGTGGCTTCCTACATACGAACAGCCTAGGGGGTGAGCGGATGGAATCTTCTATTCAAAAAGAAGTCCAATCGATTAAACGAATTCAACGCTTTGGGGGCGCGGTTCTGGGCATCTACATTCTATTAATGATTGTTGCGCTTCTATTCGAAAAAATGTTATTGATTCCTTTAATGTGGACCATCGCCGTATTCCTTATTTTCATGGGGCATAAACAATACCGTCTCCTTCGCTATGTCTCGACGCACTCAAAAAGCTTACAGTGGCTAAAGGTCGAATATGCGGACACTTGGATTAGCGCGATGTTGATGGGAACGTTTATGACGACCTTGCTCACAACGGAGTCGCTTGGATTTGGGATTGGACTTCTATTTGGGATTTGGGGTTTAACTGAAAATCATCGGAAACGATTCATTGAACGTCAGTTGAAAAAGCATGATCCTCATGCACCGACGTATGAAGAATTGATGGAAAGGATGAGCTAAATGGAACTGTCACCACAATCAAAACAACAGATTGATACGATTCTCCGGTTTGAGAAGTGGACGAGTTGGGGTTTCGGTATAACTGTCTTCTCAGCGGTCGTTGGGATGTTAATTTACGCATCGTACTGGGACATGCCCGAGTCACTTATCCTTGTGCTCTTAGTGTCGGTTTTCGCTCTGATGATTAGCATCGAAACGACTCGATTTCTCATGTGGCGTCGGTTCGTGAAAAATGGACAGGCACGGAAATTGCTTACGCTCCGGTATACGATTTATTTGATTGGGGTTAGCGCAATCGGATACTACGGGATTGTCGTATTCTATGAGACGCCACAACCGCAGTCATTTCAGGCGTTCTTGTTGTCGCAAGCCTTTTTCTGGGGAGCTGCCTTTTTCGGGAAGTGGCTCGATCGCATCATCCAAAAGCATGATGGTCATTATTTGACGGGGGAGGATTTAAAACTGATTCGGGAAGCGCGCGACATCGAGAAGGAGCAAGGTCATGGATAAACGGAGCCAAATGCGTGAATTGACGGCGTTCGACCAGAGAAAGCATTCCACACAAGTGTTCTTGTCAGCGGTGTTGGCCGCACTTCTATTTTTCTCATTAGAGTATAATTGGCTATCACCCATGACGGTCATATTTCTCAGCATCGCAGCGGGTCTTCCCGATTTTCGCAAGATGTGGCAACGCGAGAACATTAAAAAACAATTTTTGAAGTCGGATGCAGCAAAGCGGCTCATCCATCTTAACTCCATCTTTGGGCTCGTGACGCTACCCTTCTTCCTAGTGTGGATTTACGCATTGCTCACGGATTGGATTTCACTTCAAGCATTCGCGTTGATTGGGCTAGGAGCTTACATGCTCGCCATTCTTGAGCATCGTCTGTATGAGCGGCATATGGCTCAACTCGACGAGCACTACGTCACGGAAGCCGAATTGCGAGAAGAACAAAAGTGGGGGAGCGCTTAGGCGCTTCCTCTTATATGTTAAGGAGGATAATGATGAATCGGAAAGTATGGATCATTTCAGGTCCGGCTGGTGTCGGAAAGTCGACGACGGCGAGATGGCTCGCTCAAAGCATGGAGAAGAGTGCATACGTGTCGGGGGATGACATCAGTCATATGGCAGTCTCTGGTCGTGAAAGGCCTTGGGAATCAGAGCGGGCAAACGATTTGGTTTGGAAGAATATCGTCGCGTTGACCGATAATTTTCTTGAGGCGGGGTATGACGTCGTCGTGGACTGGGTCGCTTTTTGGCAAGACGTGAAGCGCTACACGGTTCACTGGATTGAACAAGGTGTCGAAGTACGCTACGTCATCTTATGGGCGGAGCAAGACGTTCACATCCAACGCGATCAGCATAGGCCGAGCGATGCGCAGATGGTGGAGCGGGTCATCATATTGCGGAACGAGTTTCTAAGCTCGGGTGCACCGGACCGTTACTATTTAGACAACACGGTCGGTGAGTTGAGCGAAACGATTCAACAGCTTCAAGAAAGCGAACAATTCGTGCTGACAGATTTGCAACAGAGTGGAGCCAGTACATGAGGATTGCGACGTTCAACCTCTGGAACAATCCGACATTATGGTCGGAGCGGATCGAGTCCATCTGTGCCACAGTGAATATGATTAACGCTGATGTGCTGGCGCTTCAAGAAGTCAAAACGCATGTGGAAGGGGAGCAAGGCATCAGTGTAGCCGAGCAGATTGCCCACGAAACGGGCTATCCGTTTTGCGTGTTTCTCGCCTATCCGGATTCACCCGATGAAGGGCTCGCTGTCTTAAGTAATATTCCTCTCGAGACGAATGATGCGATTTGGCACCACGAGGTAGAAGAAGCGAACTACTGTGCGATGCGAGTGACGTTTCAAGCAGGAGGTCACGCGTTCGGATTGACGAACGTCCATCTGAACTGGAGGTCGCCGGTCATTCGGGAAGCGCAAGTGCGAGCGGTCCGCGAGTGGATCGGTGAGGGAGAACGTTACGAGTTGCTATGTGGTGACTTCAATGACAATCCGCAGTCGGAGATCTATCGTGATTTGACCGCACATCGTTGGATCGATGTCGCCATGTGTGGTCGTGGAGGGGATGAGCCGACGCTGGATTATGTACACAATCCGTATTTGAAGCAGGATTCTTTGCAGAAACAACCAGCACGCTATGATTGGATGTTATTGCGTCACGACGAAGAGGACGTCCCCTTCATCTCGAACGTGGGCGTGTTTGGAAAGACGTCCGTCACAGACGCCGATCTATTGCCGAGTGATCATTATGGAGTCTTACTCGACCTCGACATCTCTTAAAAAAGGGGGAACGCTTAGTCGCTTCCCCCTTTTTCATTTGAACATGCGGATGACGAAGTAGAGACAAATGAGGAACGGGATCAAGAACATACTTCCGATCCACTCGCCTTGACCGAATAGGAGCCAGGCGAAGAGCTGGAATGACAAGACGCCGCCGGCAACACGTCCGGCAAAGCGATACGCTTTCGGGCGAAGCGACGGGTCATCCCACCATTCTTTAAAGAACGGGAAGCTGAACAAGAGCGCGAGCGCCAAGAAAAAGGCGGCTGGAAACACGAGAGGCGAAAGAACATAGCCAATACATTCAAAAGATCATCAAACGATTCGAGAATCCGAAGTTGAAAGATGAAGTCTCACGCGTCGCCCGCTCACCGATTCGTAAGCTCGGACCGAGTGATCGGCTCGTCAAACCAGCCCGCGAACTCATCGACAACGGCATCGAACCGAATGAACTGGCCTACGGAATCGCGGCTGCCTTGACCTATTACAACCCTGAAGATTCAGAATCTTCTGAACTCAATCTTTCCATCGAAGAAGACGGCATCGTCTCGACGGTAGAAAAATATCTCCAATTGCATGAGGATGATACGCTGACGAAGCTAATCCTCGAACAATACCACTTGATTCGCGAGCAAGAAAAAGCGCAAGTCTCGTAAAACGATTCTCCCGTGTCTGGTGGCATGGGAGAATTTTTGCATACAAAAAAGACTGCAGCGTAAGGGCTGCAGTCTGATCAAGCGCGTGTCTTTCCAAACTCGATGTACGTCGTGACCGATTTGACATGTTTCACGACGTCCTTTTCAAGAAGTGGACGACTGAAGTAATAACCTTGGACGTAATCACACTGTTCGTTCAGTAACCATTCGAGCTGATCCGACGTCTCGACACCTTCCATGAGCACTTTCATGCCCAAGTTATGGCCGAGTTGAATCATCGAGCGAACGATGGCTTCCTGGTTCCGATCGGTGAACAAGTTGACGATGAACGACCGGTCGATTTTCAATACTTGGACCGGTAGCTCACGCAATTGACGGAACGACGAGTAGCCCGTCCCGAAATCGTCGAGTGAGATTAAAATCCCGAACTGATGGAGCTGGGTGAGTTTCTCTCGCGTCGATTCTTCATATGACAGCATCGACGACTCCGTCACCTCGAGCTCGAGGAACATTGGGTCCATCCCGGTCTCATCCAAGATGGCCTGGAGCGACTCGACAAAATCCTCACGCGCGAACTGGAGCGGGGAGACGTTGACCGAAAGCGTGAATGGTTTCACGCCCGACTTCTTCCAACGGACCCAAGCTCGGCACGATTCACGCATGACCCAACTGCCGATTGAGTGAATCAGGCCGGTGTTCTCCGCGATTGGAATGAAGTCTGTCGGTGACACGTGACCGAGCTCGCGGTTGTTCCAACGCAGGAGCGCCTCAACGCCTTCGAGTCGATTTTGCGTAAGTGACACTTTCGGCTGGTACACGAGTGAAAACTCATTTCGGTCGAGCGCCTGCGCGAGCGCCTTTTCGATTTCGACGGTACGAAGGATTTGATGCTTCGACTCGTCTTCGAATTCTTTAATTTGATTCTTACCGGTCCGTTTCGACTCGTGGACGGCGAGGCGTGCGTATTGCACGAGCTCCTCGGCCGACTTCGTATCTTTCGGATAATGACTGATGCCGGCGCTCATCGTCAGTTCGACGGTCGTCCCGTCGATATCGAACGGTTGCGAGATCGCCTTGATACACTTCTCGGCTTTCTGTTTGGCGAGCGTGCTCCGCTTATCAAACAGCAAGATGATGAATTCGGATGAACCGACGCGCGTCAAAATGTCATCCGGGTGAATGGTCACTTGCAGACGCTCAGCGATTTGCATCGTCAGTTCGTCCGAGCCGTGATGCCCGAGCATGTCACTCAAGAAACGCCACCGGTCGATGTCGATATAGAGACAAGCGACCGGGTCTTCGATTTGAATATGTTCGGCTAAAATCCGTTCGAGCTTATGCCGGTTCGGTAAATCGGTGAGCGTATCGTGATACGCCATATGTTCGACGAGACGCTGCGAAGCAATCGTCTCCGAGACGTCACGCAAGAACCAAAGTACTTGGTCCATCGTTTCCCCTTTGAGTGGGTAACTCGTCACTTCAATCGTCCGGTCGTCGAGATCGACGCGTCTCGGTTCATGGAACGGTTGATTGATCGTGAGCGACGGATGATAGTCTTGGAAAAAGGCATCCTGCTCGACTTCATCGAACAAGCGATAGAAGGCTGTATTCGCGTATTGAATCATTCCGTCTTTCGTCGTCGTGACAACTGCATCCGTCGTCGAATCAAGAATCGTCGCTTGAATGAATTCTCGTTTGCGGAGATGACGATCGAGCGTGAGTGATAAGAAGAAGATGGCGAACAAGAGAATCGTAATCGCCGTCACGAGCCATGCGAGCAGTGAAGGCTCAATCGCATTGGCGAAAGGTCTGTCTGTCTCAACGAACGTGAACGTCGCCGCTAGCATGCCGACGAAATGCATGCCGAAGATGGCGACACCCATCAAAAGGGAGAAGAACACCTTCAGTTCCATATGCATCTTTTTCTGTGTGTACTTCGAAAAGAAGCCGATCCATAAGGCGACGAGCGAGGCGCCGAGCGCAATCAAAATCGATAGCGCCGCCAACCATGGATTGTAGGAAGTCGTGACGCCTTGGAGCGCTGCCATTCCGACATAATGCATGCTGGCGATACTGCCTCCCATGACTAACCCGGCACCGATTAGGGCTGGTCGAGTCGTGCGACGCGAGACAATCAAGAAGCCGAACATGCAACCGGCCATGGCGATGACGACGGACAATAGGACGAGCGGGACCGAATACGTGATCGGTCGCAATACCTCATGGGCCAGCATGGCGATGAAATGCATCGACCAAATGCCGAGACCGAGTGTCGCGCCACCAGCGATGATCCAGACGTTTTGGGTGGAACGGTTCGCTGAATTGACACGTCGGGCCAGTTCGATGGCGGCGTAAGCAGAAACGGCGGCAATCAGATAAGACAGAATCACGAGAAACCCATTGTGACTCATCGAGTGTTCAACGACTGGTTCCATATATACCTCACTATGAATGTAATTTTGTTGTAATTTCAATTATACCTTGGAAATCAAAAGTCCATCTATCATTTTGCTTCATACCTTGAAAATATTTTTTGCGTGAAATAGGGAAGTCGTTCGGAAAGCGGGTAAACTACGGATAGAAGGAGAGGAGACAAATGATACCGACAAAGAAAGAAATCATCTTATTTCTCCTCATCGCGTTTGGGTTCTCATGGTTGGCGTGGTGGGGACTATTTATCGGGACCGAGTTACCGATTCAAGCGATTGTGCTGATCGGGGCATTCGGTCCAAGTCTTGCCGGGAGTTACATGGCGTTCCGAGAGAACGGTTGGGAAGGTGTCACGACGTTATGGAAGCGTGGATTCGAGTGGCGGATGGCAGGAAGATACTATGCGTTCGGCCTGTTGTTCCTTCCTTTCGTTTTCCTGATTGCCTATTGGTGGTCCAATGCAGAAGGGGCGTCGCTGTTTGAGCGTCCGTGGCTCGTCGTGCCGACGTTCTTCTACATGTTGTTCCTAGGCGGGACGATGCAAGAAGAGTACGGGTGGCGGGGCTATTTGCTCGATGCGTGTCAATTGAAGACGACCCCGATCAAGGCGAGTCTATTCGTAGGGAGCGTTTGGACCGTCTGGCATACGCCACTCTTTTTGATGGAGGGGACCGGGCAATCGCTCATCCCGTTTTGGGCATACGCCATGGCGATTCTCGCTTTCACGTTCATCATATCCTGGCTCTACAATGTTACGACGATGAATTTATGGTCCGTTTTCTTGCTCCATACGATGTTCAATGTCTCGTTCGCACTCATTCCAATAATGAAGCCGGGCATGTTTCCGATCGGCTTTCTCCATTTGACGTTATTGCTCGTCACGACTGCAATCGTCCTCATCTGGAGAACGCATGGACATCTCGGTTACGATCATCTCGAGCAGCTCGAGGCGGTGGAAGGGTCGCATCAACCGAACGTTACGCCAGAAGCGGACGCGGGTAAAGACTAGCACGTATCATTCAGGAACAGAGGGAAGTGGAGAGATTGAACTTTCGCCCGCTCGAACGTGAAGATGTAAAGCCGCTCCAACGGCTGTTTATGGAGAGTCTGAGTGATTTGATTCGCCGAGAACAGTTTGAAGATGCCGACTTGTTGGATGAGGAAGTCGAACGGTTGAATACGACCGTTCAAGACAGTTTCGAGGACGAGACCGTTCAAATTTTCGTGGTGCTCCAAGACGACGTCATCGTAGGGACGGCCGCGATTTTGCCTCCGAATGACATCATTACCGCACACGTCGACATCGAGCCGAACGTTCCTGAAATCGGATGCATGTACGTCGCACCTGGTGCCCAACGCCAAGGTGTCGGTCGTTTCTTGATAGACAATATGAGACGGCAACTCGTGGCGAATCAACAAACGGCATTTTATTTAGATGACGGCTTTCCAACGTCACAAGCCTATTGGGAGAAGCGGCTCGGCCCGCCGCTCGTGACGATTGAGCACTATTGGGGTCCGGGGGCGCATCATAAAATTTGGCGTTGTCCCGCCAATGAAAAAGAGACCTGATCGCATGCGATCAGGTCTCTTGCTTATTTATAAGTGCTCATAAATTGATGAATCCCAGAAGCGGTGGCATCTGCCATCCGTTGCCGGTATGTGGTGCTCGTCAAGTGCGAGCGGTCGTTCGAGTTGCTGATGAAACCATATTCGACAAGGGTCGATGGGACGCTGTTCTTGCCGACGACATAAACGTTTTGATATTTCACACCACGGTTACGAATCGTTGGGATTCGGACACCGAGTTCACGGTTGATGGCTGCCCCTAAACTGCGGCTAGCCGAGATGTATGGGTTCGTCGTATAACTTTCACCGGTCGGGACGAGGACTTCGTGACCGTGGTAAGACGTATTCGTCGACGAGTTGTTATGAATGCTGACGAAGGCGCTACCTTTATACGATTTTGTCAATTCGACGCGTTGTGCGAGCGACAAGTACACGTCGTTCGAGCGCGTCATCCGTGCGTTATAGCCATATGTATTCGAGAGCGTACTCGCGAGACGTGCGGCGATATCGAAAGCGATGACTTTTTCGTACACTGATCCGTACACAGCCCCTGGGTCATTCCCGCCGTGTCCAGCATCGATCACGATTGTCCGACCTGAACCGGTTGATGTTGTTGGTGTCGTCGTCGTGGCCGGCTTCAAATACTGCGAAGCGACGTAACCCGTCTTGCCGCCGTAACTGACCTTATACCAAGAGCCGTACTTGCTGACGTATTTGACGGTCGCACCGTTTGGGATAGTCAGCAACACCGTGCTCCACGAGGCTGCCGTCAAGCGCATGTTCAAGTTGACCGTCGTTTGGTAGGACGTGGTAGAAGTCGTCGTAGTCGGGGCTCCGGTGGCTGTTAAGTATTGCGAAGCGACATAGCCCGTCTTTCCGTTGTAACTGACTTTATACCAAGAGCCATAACGACTGACATACTTGACGGTGGCGCCGTTCGGGATCGTCGTCAAGACCGAGCTCCACGAGGCTGCCGTCAATCGCAAGTTTAAATTGACCGTCGTTTTGTAGTACGAGGCTGAGCTCGGCGTCATCGTCGAGGGAGTCGAAACTTTCACGTATTGCGAAGCGACGTAGCCGGTCTTTCCACCGTAGCTGACCTTGTACCAAGAGCCGTACTTGCTAACATATTTGACGGTCGCCCCGTTTGGAATCGTCAAAAGGACAGGACTCCATGTGGCGGCACTTAAACGAAGGTTCAAGTTTGCTGTCGTCGTGTATGTAGAGGCAGCTTCGACTCGGCTCGATTCGAAACCGTTCGGCGTCAAATCGAATGGAGCGATGGCCATGCCACCAATGACGAGGGAAGAGCTAAGCAACAGTTTCAAGTTCCAAGATGATTTCGTTTGGTTCAATCGAGATCCGCTCCTTTATTCATAAGATAGGTGAAGTAGCTGTGAAATGAAATCGTCATCATGTCTCCGTTATTATATAAGGAAACAAGAAAAAAATGGAGGTTAATATGTAAATTGTTTGACTTTTTTTCAATAAGTTTATTTCCAGAGTTTCGGAAATAAAAAAAGAGACGCACGAGGGCGTCTCTTTTAACAATCAAGTAAGGCGTGGTAAATCTTCACCTAATGGTTTGATTGTTGATTCAATTTTTGTCAAACGCGGAAGGTCTTCGCCTAATGGTTTGATAATTGGTTCGAATTTAGTCAAACGTGGGAGGTCCTCACCAAAGGTTTGAATTGGAGCATTAAATTTCGTCAAACGTGGTAAATCTTCACCCATTGGTTTGATTGAGCTGCCAAGTAATAAAACTGCTGCAGCGATGAATAGTAGTCCTGTAATCTTTTTCATCATGAATCCCTCCGTTGAATAAGTTATTTTGAATAAAGCTGCGAACCCTAGTGTGAAATGACAGTACTCAGTAGTCAGAAACTGGAGATTCTAGTAAATTATATACCGATTCTGACTGTTGGTAAACACGTGATTCCAAATCTCCTACATATTGTTGAGGTAGGTTAGGCTCATGTAACATGACTTTGTCAGACCCTTCTTTAGTAGATGAAGATAAAATTGGAACGTGCGCCTTTTGACTGAGTAATGTGCTACATAGTGGAGAAAGTTGATTTTCTAATGATTGAAAAGATTCTGGTTGCCAGCAAATCGACGCTTCCGGAAGAATATATAAGATATGTCCTTCCTGCAATAAGGCTAAACATTGGCGCAGAACTGATTGAAAATCTCGTTCGATATTGATATATCCATATTCTTGGAAGTGTTTCTCATAGACGGTTTTTGAACTGCGCTTTAGAATAGAGAGAGACAGTTCAGGTCCAAGAATGTATAGTTTTTTATATGACCGATTTTCTTTAAGAGTTCTTGTAATTAGTTGTGGCAAAGTTTGATAATAATCGATTTGAAAAGCGTTTACGATAAATCCTTTTGGAGAACGCAACAATTGGGTCAAATGTTCTAGTCCCTCAAATTGATTGTGATCGGTATACGAATAGGATGTATTGAATACCGGGGCTTGTTTAGATTGGAAATAGATTTTAGGTTTAATATAATCTTCAGCCAGTAAAAAACTTAGTTTTCCCATCTGATGTATTCACCTCCGAAATATAAATCCTACAACTGGTTTTAAAGTGAATCATTTTACCTATAAAAATATAAAGTTTTATATTTACTAGTTAAATTTTATCATGATTAAACAGTCTAACGAACTGCTATAGGTTGGGAAAATCATAGCAGAAAAACATCAAAAATATCGTTTTTAGGTTAAAAGTTTCCTGATATGCACGTTTCCAGACTATATTTATTTTAAAAAACGCTAATAATTAGGGCGAAGGGGCTATTTCTTGGGATGGAATACAACTACGGAAACCTTATAAAAATTGAGAGAATGCGTAGGAATATGAAGCAGTCTGTCTTAGCTAGAGGGATTTGTTCAATATCTTACTTGAGTAAAATTGAAAATAACCAAACATCTCCTAGTGAAGAAGTACTAGAGATGATTTTTAAGAGGCTTGAAATTGAAGTGCCTCTGTACTATGATTTCAGCGAACAAGTCGAGAAAGTAAAGAGCGAAATTGAAGAGATTTTGAAAGATGCTATTTTAACAAGGAAAGATCAAGATAAGCGAATTGAAATTAACAAATACTTAACTAATCCTGTGGTTAATCAATCAAAAGAGCTATATATAACATTGTTAATAGCTTTGGCTAGATTTGAGATCATGCCAGATGGTGAGGGAAAGTACTTCACCGAGATTGGTTGGATTGAAGAACAGTTAAACAGAGAAGATAAGCTTAGATATACTTTGATAAAAAGCATAAGATTAATTACACAAAATGAGAAAGAAAAATCCTTGGAATTGCTTGAAGAGCTTAACGAACAACTTCCCCACTCAAATTTACCTACGTGGGAAATGGCAGATATGAGATATATCATGGGAGGATTGTATTACAAATTCACAGATTATCTTCAAGCAATCGAGAATGTGAAATTCGCGCTTGATTATTTCCAAGAGCATTTCTTCTTAGAGAGAATCGTTGAATGTCACATTATTATTGGGCTAGCCTTTAAGCGTCGAAGACGCTTTACGGAAGCTTTGGCTCATTACCATAGAGCGGTCAAAGTAATAAGTGCGACAAGTCTAAATAACTATTATGGAATGCTCTACAATAACATGGGTGAGATTTATTCTTCACTAGGCGATCAAGAGCGGGCACTTGAATATTTTATGCAGAGTTTCGATTACAAAGTAGAAGTGAAAAGTAAATTGTATAGTGTCGTGTCGTTGATTGAAGGATATACAAACTACAACAACACAGAAGAAATCTTAAATTGGTTGGCCAAAGGATACGAGATTAAAGGTGATCGAACGGGATTAGAAGAATTCGATCATCATTTTGAAATTTATAAAAACTGTTATCAAGTCCCAGACAAGCTTGAGTTGATTAAATCACTGAAAGACGCAGTTCACTATTTTGAGATGAATAATGATTATGTGTATATGCAAAAATACTCTTTATGGTTAGCTAGAGAACTTCGAAGTAATGGGAAATATAAATTGGCCACTGAGTACTATGAAAAAGTCATTGATATCATGTCTCACATTGATTAACGCCTCCTCAGGCGTTCTTTTTTTGCACAAAAAAAGAGACGCCCGAATCGTCTCTTGTCGTTTATGGAGTGGTGAAATAATGAATCGTCCAAATCGGTTCGTTCATCAATGCTTCGTCTTCCACATGGCCCGTTTGAACTTGTTGGAGCAGGTGAATGATATGTTTTTGCAAATTGGCATCGTGAGAGCCGCTTCGCAAAATCCCATCTTCACTCGCGATGATATAAAACCCACCCAACCGCAAAGGAATATGATGTCTAACAATCGATACGGCAGCTTGCAGTTCGGCTTGCCCGCCTTGAAGTGGCACGTTTATATCAAAACGTCCCCATTGTTTAAAGTCGCCTAGTTCTGAAAACGGTGGGTCGCGGTGATCCAACTTCATGACCTCCAATCTTGTCTGTCTCTTCCTTACTAGTATAGCTCTTTTTCTAGACTTAACCTGCGAGAAAAATGGGAAGGGTAAATCGATGTTGCCTTCGTTTCTCGATGTTACTCTTTTTCTAGATTATCCCAAAACATTCCTGCTAAAAATAGAAGCTAAGGCGTAAAAAACACGACCGGAACGACTCCGGTCGTGTTCATTGATGAATCGCTTCTTTCGATGTCGGCAATTCACAAATAAATGTGCTACCTTCCCCGTAAATCGATTCAACGTGTAAATGTCCGTCGTGCGCTTTCGCGATTTCTTTACAGATGGCGAGACCGAGTCCTGTCCCTCCGATTTTACGACGGTCTGAGTTATCGACCCGGTAAAATTTGCCGAACAAGTTCGGCAAGGCGGAAGAAGGGATACCCATCCCGTTGTCGCGGACTTTCATGACGACTTGTCCTTCGAGTCGTTCCAACGAGACGAGCACGTTGCCGCCTTCTGGGGAATACTTGATGGCGTTACTGAGCAAGTTACCGAGCAACTGTCGCATCCCTTCCAAGTCGGCCTCGATTTTAAAGTCTTGTCCGACATCGGCATCAAGGTGTAGATGATGCGAATCGGTCGTCTCTTGATAAAAGCTGATACTGTCGCGGGCGAGCTCGAGCAAATCGACCGTCTCCCACTCGAACGTCTGTTTTCCGGCCTCCATCTTTTGAAGGTCGAGGAAGTCGTTGACCAAGTACGAGAGACGTTTCGCCTCATCGTGAATCGTCTTCAAGTACAATTCGCGGCGGGTTGCCTTCAAATCACGCTCGAGCATCAACTCTGTGAATCCATAGATCGATGACAGCGGCGTTCTCAATTCGTGAGATACCGTCGAGACAAGCTCTGATTTCATTCGGTCAATTTCAGTTTCGGCCGTCACATCGCGCAAGACGAGCATCGTGCCGTGAATCTTCCCGTCTCGGTAAATACTCTCTGCATAGACTTGGAGGAAGCAATCGCCTTGATCCAATGAAATCGATAAACCGTCTTCCGGCGGCTCTTGGTCGAAGACACGTTCGATATAACTGATGAAAAGGTCTTGTTGATCGACACGTTCGGCAAACGGTTCGATATCAATCGATAACGTTGTCAGTTCCTCATAACCGGCGTATTCGAATTGAAGTTCATCGAACATGCGGATAAAGGCGCGGTTGCCGACAATCGTGTCTTCTTCATAGTTGAAATAAAGAATCGCTTCACGGACCGAGTTGATTAATTGTGCCGTCTCTTTACGATCCTGTTGCATCTGGCGATAAAGCCGCGTCCGTAAGAGCGAAATGGCCAACTGGTTCGCGAACGCGTTCAACTCTGATGTTTCACTCGCATCGAACGGCTTATCGTAACAGGCCAAATATAAACAACCGATCATCGTTCCGTCTGATGGATCTTTTACCGGGATGACGGTCTCATGGATATAGTACGGGTAGCCGTGAAGCTGGTCGGCCACTTTTTTTGAACTCGCCTCTAGCGTTCTTGAAATCATAACGCGTTTGAGTAAGAGCGACTGTACTTTCAAATCTTCTTGTTGTTCAGTGGTCATCCCTTTCGGTACGACGGACGTGATTTCATCGTCTTTGACGAGCAATACGGCCCCGAACTCGGCCTCGGTCAACCAGACGATTTTTTCGATGACAGCCGAATAGTCGAGTAACGATTCCTTCGAAGCGAGTACTTCAATCAATTCGTTACGATACTGCAGTTTGGTCTCGTTTTGTTTCGACGCCTCGAGCACGGACTGCATCTCTGTTTGCTTCGCGCGCATATTTTCGTTTTGACTGACCATTCGTGTAATCAAAGGACGTCCAATTAATAAAATAGCAGTGATAAACATGACTAGCCCGGTCATCCAGATCCAACGCAACGTCAGAAGTTCGGTCGGTGAGACGGTATCGTCCCGAACGAACCAAGCACCGATTGCTGTTAAAACGAGGCTGGTGATACAAACACCATAAAGGATGCCGAGAATTTGACGACTGTTCAATTGTTCAATCCACTTGCCCATAATACACTCTACTTCCTTCCTTAACTAAAAACCAACTCCAATTCCATTGTCGTATAACGGAAATATACAAAAAGAAAAATTAGATGAACACCGAATTGCTCAAACAATGTGCCATCAAGCATTCTCTGTTTAAATATCATATCTAGACGGATATACCCCGGATTTCAGCATCTTACACATTCAAATGTGCTTCCGATTGACACATGCGAAGGGAACAGGATAGCTTGAAAGAGAAGAAATGACTATGGAAGAGGTGCTCTTATGCTATCGATTGAACCTTCAGCGTTAACCGAGCGAGACACGTACAAATTTTTAATCGGGAGTATCGTTCCGCGGCCGATCGCTTTCGTGACGACTCGAAACGGCGACACAATCAATGCTGCGCCGTTTAGTTACTTTAACATCGTGGCGTCCGAGCCGCCGCTACTATCGGTATCGGTTCAACGTAAGAACGGTGTCATGAAAGACACAGCCCGCAATGCGGTCACGACAGAAGAACTCGTCATCCATATCGTCGATGAGACGAACGTGGCTCTCGTCAACGAGACCGCGGCCAATTTAGGGCCAGCGGAGAGTGAGCTTGATCGGACGACGTTCATGACCGCACCAAGTGATATCATCGAGACGCCAGGCGTGAAAGAAGCCAAAATCCGAATGGAATGTAAACTGCACCATCACGTTCCGATTGAGCATGACGGGAAAGTGACGGCTGACTTATTGATTGCGCGAGTCGTGAGGTTCCATATTGACCCGGCGCTTTATGAAGCCGGACGTATCGACGCCGAACGATTGGCACCGGTAAGTCGACTCGCCGGAAACTTCTATGCCACGCTCGGCGAAACGTTCGAAATCGAACGACCGAAATAAATGCCATGGTGCCTGCTCGAATCGGAGACAAGGCGCCTTTTTTCGGGTAAAGAATGGAGAGCCCATTGGCATGATGGTTTTCTTTCACACGAGCGCTCGAATGTGTCACAATAAAGTCAGAACATTCTAATTTCTAACGCGTCAGCGATCAGAGAAAAAAGGGGAGTCGGCTATGTCATATCGTCCAGCCATTCAATCGATCATCAATGCCATTGAGACGGTGATCGTCGGAAAAGAAGATGTCATCGCAAAGAGTTTGACTGCTTTACTTGCCGGAGGGCACGTGTTATTAGAAGATGTCCCGGGCGTCGGGAAAACGATGCTCGTCCGGACGTTCAGTCGAGCCATCGATTTGGATTTCAAACGTGTCCAATTCACACCGGACATGTTGCCTTCTGATTTGACCGGAATCTCAATGTATAACCAAAAGACGAAAGAGTTCGAATATCGGCCGGGTCCATTGATGGGTAATATCGTTTTGGCCGATGAAATCAACCGGACCTCTCCTAAAACACAATCGGCCTTGCTCGAGGCGATGGCGGAGCGCAGCGTGACGGTCGACGGTGAAGTCAAAATTTTACCGTCCCCGTTCTTCGTCATGGCGACGCAAAACCCGATTGAACATGAAGGGACGTATCCGCTCCCGGAAGCTCAATTGGATCGATTCCTCCTTAAAATCGAGATGGGCTATCCATCTTTCAATGAAGAGATTGCACTGCTGACGCGGTTTGAGAAAGCAGAACCGCTTGAGGCGTTACAGAGTGTCATTACGAAACATGAAGTCGAACAGATGCAACGCGAAGTGCGCGATGTACACGTTTCGAGTGCCGTCAAACAGTATATCGTCCGCTTGATTCACGAGTCGCGCAACGACCCGAACACGTATCTCGGGGGCAGTCCACGGGCGACACTCGCTTTGATGAAGGCGGCACAGGCGTGGGCGTATATCCACAACCGTGACTTCGTGCTACCGGATGACGTGAAGGCGCTCGCCGGTAGTGTGCTCGGTCATCGCATCTTACTGACGGCAGAAGCGCGCTATAAAGGGAAGACGGCCGAACAGCTCGTCAAAGGTTGGCTCGACACACTTCCGGTCCCGATGGATCGTGAGGTCAAAGAAGTATGAAAAATTGGATGAAGCTGTTCCTTGTGTGGGCGGCGGCATTCGGACTTTACGCATTCGCCCGGATTGAAGGGAGTATCGTCGCGTCGACGCTCTGGTGGTCATTTTTCGTCCTGGCCGCCTATTGGACGATTTTCATGATTTATCCGGTCACAGCCGCGAACGTGTCGCGCCGTGTGACGACGAAACGACTCGTCTCGGGCCAAACGATGGACGTGGAACTGCAAGTGGAGCGGAAATACCCGTTTCTTGTCGGGGTCGTCACGTTAGAAGAGACACCGCCGCCGCGACTCGCGACATCCACTGATGTCATCATTACCACGGTCGATCGTTTCTTTCGACGGACAGAGACGGTCCATTACGAAATCGAACAGATTCGACGCGGCATCCACGTGTTCGATCGGACTGTCCTTCACGTGCGAGACGTGTTCGGATTGTTCGACCGCAAACGGACGTTGCGACTCGAGACGGTCGTTGAAGTCTCACCTGCTGAACTTCCGTTCGACTTACCGCGTGACGAGCAAGTCGGTGGGCGAGGCGAACAGTATCGCCGCACGCGCACATATACCGAGGTTGCCAATACGACGAGTGGTGTCCGTGAGTATGCGGCCGGGGACCGCATCGGTCGAATCGATTGGAAAGCCTCGGCTCGACGCGGAAACTTAATGACGAAAACGTTCGACCAAGAGCAGGAGAAGAAACTGTCGCTTGTCTTTGTCCCATCGACAACGGCTGGGCATGAAGAAGCGTTCGAACGTTCATTGTCGCTTCTCGTCGGTGCAATCCGACAACTCGAGCGGAAAAATCTGCCGTTCGAACTGTATGTCATCGAAGAGCAGGTCCGTCTGTTCCATTTGCCGGACCAAAGCGCAGAGGTCGGCCATTACTTGCTGACAGCGACACCGGAGCCGGAAGGGCGCCTTGTCGAACGAGTGAAGCGCAACCTGCCGCAAGAAGTGGGGAACTTGATTTTGATTAGCCCACTCGAGACGAAATGGGTGCGTGAGATCATGAATGAGACACAAGGCAGCTATCATTTGTACACGGCGAACGAGGTGACGACATGACGACATGGTTGAAACGAATCGTCTATACGGCGCTTGCCGCCTACTTGTTGTCATTTTGGGTCGAGCCGATTGTGGGCAGTACGACATTTGATGTCAATTGGCCGTTCTTGTTCCTGCTTCTCGTTCCGATGTTTGCGAGCTTGTTGCCTTGGTATGGTTTCATTGGTGTGGTCGTCTTCAATTTCTTTATCGTCTTGTACGTGTACCACGGGAGTATCCTGGATTGGTTCGGTCTATGGTTAGAGGATTTGAGCGGGGTACTGAGCGGGGCTTTGCCGGAAGAGGCGATTTTCTTCTCGGCGATGGCACTCATCGGGGTACTGTTCGCCATCCTGGTCGGACGCACGTATCCGAGCTATGGCTTCGTTCTCGGGATGATCGTTTCGACGCTCGGACTGATGGCTTACTTTGACACGTGGACGCTTTATGACGGGGAAGGGAAGATTTTACTCGCAATTTTAGCATCGCTCTTATTGCTCTTCGTCACCGACCTGGCGAAACGACCGAGCAAATCGCTCGTCCGCTATGTCAGTATCGCGCTCCTCGCTTCGGTCGTGTTGGCGCTCGCGAGCGTGTCGCCGACAATTGAAGGGGATTGGTCCGATCGGTTGACGACGAGTTTCCAAAATGCTGGGAACGATGAAGGCTCAGGCAGCGGTCGAGTCGGCTATGGGGTGAACGATGAACAACTCGGCGGACCGTTTGAGCAAGATGACGGCATCGTCTTCATCGCCCGTGGTGTGCCGGCGCGCTATTGGCGCATCGAGTCAAAAGAGATTTATACGGGGAAAGGCTGGGTCGAGTCCCCGGTCCTCGATTCCGAATATAACCGCGGACAACTCGTCGACCAAGCTGTCGATACGACACCGGAACAGGCGTTGCTCCGATTTGACCGGCGCCAAACGTTCGTCCCGTATGGTGGAGAATACCCACAGGCGACGGAGACGGACAATGGCACCGAATTCCGAGTCGGGAATATCGAAGAACCGTTTCCGAACGAGACGATTCACATCCGACCGTCCGGGAAAATCGTGTTCGACAATGACGGGCAAACGACGCCTCAGACGATTCAACTTCGCTACAGTGTCCCTTCCTTCACAGAAGAGCAACTGGCGTTGAATGAGCCGGTGACGACGTTGACGGAAGAAGAGCGGCAGGCGTACTTACAATTGCCGGATTCACTTCCGGATCGGGTCCGCGACTTGTCGGCCGATATCACGGGCGACAGTGAGACACCTTACGACCAAGCCCAAGCAGTCCAAGCCTACTTCCAATCTGGAGATTTCCAATACAATACGGAAGATGTAGCCGTCCCGGAAGGTGATACGGATTACGTCGATCAATTTTTGTTCGATACGTTAATCGGGTACTGTGACAACTTCTCGACCTCGGCTGCCGTCCTTCTCCGGGCGAGCGGAGTGCCGACGCGTTGGGTCAAAGGTTTCACGATGGGTGATGCTCGCGGGATTATCCAAGGGGAAGAAGAATACACGGTCCGGAACCGTCACGCTCACTCATGGGTAGAATATTTCGTGGAAGGCGCAGGCTGGGTCCCGCTCGAGGCGACCATCAGTTTCTCGGACGCCAACTTGCTTCAAGTCGAGACGGAGGACGAAGCGAATGCAGACGATCCAGCGGCCAATGATCCACAAGCGTCGCAAGACGACGAGCCGACGAATCGTCCGCAAGAAGATTTGGCACTCGATGATGTGACGTCGGGAGAGGCGGCAACGGAGAACTGGAATATGCCGGTGTGGGGTTGGATTGTGATTGTCTTTACGGTCGCCGTTCTCGTATGGAACCGAAAATCGATTGAACGCCTCGTCATGATGCTTTGGTGGACACGGCGTCCATTGAATGAAAATCGACTTGTCGCCATGCATCGATATCTAGTGAAACGACTCCGCGGAGCAGGTTTCAAAGTCGACGGGCGCACGCCGTCCGAACTCGCCGCAGAGGTCGATGCTTATTATGAATCGACGGAAATGACGAGATTGACCCGTTTGTTTGAACAAAGTATCTATGCCGAAAAAACGCCGAATTCAAAATATAAAGAATATTGGAAAATCATGATTCGTCGAATTATGAGTTGAAGTAGGCGGATGCATACAGTAAGATAGACGCATTAGTTAGATAATTGAACAGCAATCCTTCGTATATACTCGCGAATTGGCGCGAGAGTCTCTACCGGACCACCGTAAATGGACCGACTATGAAGGAGCACGTTTCGTATACACAGAAAAGGGCGTGCTTCTTCTTCGGTTTAGTGAATCCGTGGGAGAAGCTCGCTCTTTTTTTGAGAAGAAGGCAGAAAGGTGGAGGTTTTGTGAAAATAGAACAAGAGATGATTTTGGTGCTCGACTTTGGAGGCCAGTACAACCAGTTGATCACACGTCGTGTACGTGACCTTGGCGTATATAGTGAGCTTCATTCCCACAAGATGACCGCTGCTGAGATTCGTGAATTGGCTCCGGCCGGGATTATTTTCTCGGGTGGACCGAACAGTGTGTACGCGGAAGGCGCATATCGCTGTGACCCGGAAATTTTCGAACTTGGCATTCCGATTTTCGGAATCTGCTACGGCATGCAACTCATGACGCATCACTTCGGTGGACGTGTCGAACGAGCGGCACATCGCGAATACGGAAAAGCGACGCTCTTCTCGACACCGGAAGCGTCGGCGCTCTACAAAGGTCTCCCGGTGGAACATACGGTTTGGATGAGCCACGGCGACCTCGTCATGGAAGCACCGCCAGGATTTATCGTCGATGGGACGAACCCGTCATGTCCGGTCGCTTCAATCAAGAACGATGAACTCAAAATGTACGGCGTCCAGTATCACCCGGAAGTCCGTCACTCTGAGTACGGCAACGACATCTTGAAAAACTTCATCTATGAAGTGTGTGGTGCCAAAGGTGAGTGGTCGATGGAGAACTTCATCGATATCGAAGTCGAGAAGATTCGCGAGATTGTCGGTGACAAGCAAGTTCTTTGCGCGTTGTCAGGTGGCGTCGACTCATCGGTTGTCGCAGCGCTCGTTCATCGTGCCATCGGCGACCAATTGACATGTATGTTCGTCGACCATGGTTTGCTTCGTAAAAATGAAGCGGACAGCGTCATGAAGACGTTCGCGGACGGTTTCAATATGAAAGTCATCAAGATTGACGCGCAGGAGCGTTTCATGGCGAAACTTGCCGGCGTTTCAGATCCGGAACAAAAACGAAAAATCATCGGCAATGAGTTCATTTACGTGTTTGACGAAGAAGCGTCTAAACTTGTGGATATGGACTTCCTTGCCCAAGGTACGCTTTATACCGATATCATCGAGAGTGGAACGGACACGGCACAAACAATCAAGTCGCACCATAACGTTGGTGGACTACCGGAAGACATGAACTTCACGTTGATTGAGCCACTTAACACGCTCTTTAAAGACGAAGTGCGTGAACTCGGGACTGAACTCGGGTTACCGGACTATATCGTTTGGCGCCAACCGTTCCCGGGACCAGGTCTTGGCATTCGTGTTCTCGGTGAAATCACAGAAGAGAAACTTGAAATCGTGCGTGAGTCAGATGCGATTCTGCGCGAAGAAGTGAAGAAAGCCGGTCTCGAACGTGATATTTGGCAATATTTCACGGTCCTTACACCAATTCGTTCAGTTGGTGTCATGGGCGACGAGCGGACGTATGACTATGCGGTCGGCGTACGTGCCGTCACCTCGATTGATGGAATGACTTCAGATTGGGCCCGCATTCCATGGGATGTACTCGAGAAAATCTCGGTTCGTATCGTCAATGAAGTCAGTCACGTCAACCGTGTCCTGTACGACATCACATCGAAGCCACCAGCAACGATCGAGTGGGAATAACCACCAGAGGGGAATAATCCCCTCTGTTTTTATTTGGAAAATCCGAACATTAAAGCGTAATAAAAGATTAAAATCCGTTATTTGTGTTGACATACGATTTCGTCGTTGTTAAGATAAAAACGTTCTTATCATATCCGAACAATTAAAAATTATTTTGCCGTATAATATCGGGAATATGGCCCGAGAGTCTCTACGAAATCACCTTAAATGATTTCACTACGGCGAGACATAGATGGGGGACGTATGTCCCTATATGTTTCGCGTGGGGTCTCCGGTTATCAATCGGGGACCTTTTCTCGTTTTACGGCGAGCCAAGGAGGAAAATCAATGAGCACACAGCTCAAGCAAGAACCAAATCACCAACCATCAGGAAACCGGATTGAACGTTACTTCCAATTGAACGAACTTGGAACGAACGTCAAAACGGAATTGGTCGCAGGGTTCACTACGTTCCTAGCGATGGCTTACATCTTGTTCGTTAACCCGAACGTGTTAGGCGCAGCAGGAATGGACATGGGCGCTGTTTTCGTGGCAACCGGTCTTGTCGCCCTCGTCGGTTCTGTCATGATGGGCTTGTTCGCCAACTATCCGATTGCGATCGCTCCGGGTATGGGGCTTAACGCCTTCTTCGCGTACAGTGTAGTTCTCGGCATGGGTATTCCATGGCAAACGGCACTATCAGGGGTTCTCGTTTCTGGTTTGTTCTTTATCGTTTTAACACTGTCAGGTATTCGTGAGACAGTCGTCAACGCAATTCCGGGACCACTCAAAATGGCGGTCGCGGCAGGGATTGGTTTCTTTATCGCCTTTATCGGTTTGAAAAATGCAGGTATCGTCGTCGCCAACGAAGCGACGCTCGTCGGTCTCGGTTCACTCGGAACAGGGACGACACTCCTTTCAGTGTTCGGTCTTGTAGTGACAGCATTGTTAATGGTTCGAAATGTAAAAGGTGGTATCTTCATTGGGATGCTTCTCACGGCAATTGTCGGGATGATCTTCAATCTTGTACCGACACCGACTGCCATTTCAGACATCATCTCGGCACCACCGAGCATGTCATCGACGTTCGGACAAGCGTTCATCAATTTCTCAGAAGTCTTCACGGTCCAAATGCTAGTCGTCATCTTGACGTTCTTCTTCATTGATTTCTTTGATACAGCGGGTACGCTCGTAGCGGTAGCTCGTCAAGCAGGAATCATGAAAGACAACAAAGTGCCACGTGCGAGTAAAGCGCTCATGGCTGACTCAACAGCAACAGTGGCAGGTGCAATCTTTGGGACATCGACTGCGACGTCATATGTAGAATCGTCGGCTGGTGTAGCGGCCGGTGGTCGTTCGGGCTTGACGGCTGTATTCGCAGGTTTGTTCTTCGGATTGGCGCTCTTCTTCTCGCCACTCTTGGCAGTCGTCACATCGGCGGTCACAGCCCCTGCATTGATTATCGTAGGAGTACTCATGGCTTCGGCTTTACTCGATATCGACTGGAGAAAGCTAGAAATCGCGATTCCTTCATTCATGACGATTCTGATGATGCCCCTCACTTCGTCGATTGCGACGGGGATTGGGCTCGGATTCATCTTGTATCCGCTCATGATGATCGCGAAAGGGAAGACGAAAGAGATTCATCCAATCATGTACGGCATGTTAGTGATCTTCTTGGCTTACTTTATATTCTTGCCGCACGCGTAATGAAATGAAGCCGACTCGATTTATGAGTCGGCTTTTTTGTATGCAGTGTTTTCAGGTAAGAAGGGGTCGTACATGGTTAAAGCATGGTTTTCTGTGATGAACTCATTTCGGATGAATGTGCCATCTTGGGAGAAGACGCTTCTAAATATTTGGTTATGCCGAACTGTTCCACCCCACCATTCATTCGTGAAGTGGTGGTTTTCTTCATATATCTCATATTGAACGGTTGGTGGGATATTGGACCGCCATTGCCCTACGAGATAATCCCCCTCTATATATAGAAGGAGTTGAAACGTCTGTGCCGTCCGATTGGTGATTTGAAGGTCTAAATAGTTGTAGGAACATGTGGCGCCACTCCCAAAAGGTTGGTCCCTTCGTGAATCAGGGAAGACATCATAACTGTGGCGGTAACGCTCGGTCACTGTGAGTGGGCTATGGAGCGTGATCCAATAAATCAAGTTGGATAATTGACACAATCCGCCCCCGGTTCCAGTCGTGACCTTTCCGTAATGCAAAATCATTCCGTCCACATAGCCCTTTCGTTTTGTAGGTCGCCCGATGGCTTTCCAATATGAGAGCACTTCATTTGGAGAAACGATGATGCCATTTAACTGTTTAATGGCGATATTAAGATTAATGACTTTATTCTGTTGCATTTTGAGATCGATATCTCGTAATTTTCGGTAGAGTGGGGTGCGGTGCTCATAGATGAGGTGGGGCAGTGGTGCAGTATCTCGTTTAGAAGTGTACCGCTTCTTATCCGTCATCCATTGTGTTCGGCGTTTTAATATGTAATACTGTGTTCCTGCCCAGATGCGCAGGTTCGATCGTTTCTTTGGCTGCAGTTGGAGCATCAAGTGTCACCTTCTTATAAGTTGGTATTGATGAGTATTCGTCGACAGGGAAAAATTCCCTTCTCCAATACAATAGATGCGAGTAAGGGGACGAGAAAAATCTTTTAAAGTTTTTTTAGAATAATGCTTGCCATGTGATAGAAAGGGATGCTATAGTTATCTCTGTTGCCAGCGCTGCTTACAACTTAGTAAACAAACTGGTTGACACACAATAATGATAAATGTTATTATCATTTAGTCGCCAAGAGCGACAGACGAACTTTGAAAACTGAACGATGAGGCAAAAACGATTTACAATTTTTGAATGAAGCGCAAGCTTCGTCATTTTTAAAGAGCTATATCAAATTCTTTGGAGAGTTTGATCCTGGCTCAGGACGAA